>NZ_MAQZ01000135.1:0-6436 GCF_001756285.1 Frankia sp. CgMI4 | reverse complement strand
CCGGCCTGTTCGTCCTGCCCCAGCCCGACCCACCGGCCACCCCAGAGATCAACTCAAGCTGAGGCCCGACGAAAGCGTGCAGAACGCCCACTCAGACCTCCGCATGAGCTCGCGTGGCGACCTTCTGCGATCGCCCATCCCGCTGCCGATGGCAGGCGAACGCACCGAGCCGGCGCCGGGCATGTTCACCGCGATGGATCCTCCGGAGCACACCCGCTACCGGCGGCATATCGTCGAGTGGTTCTCGACGCGTCGGACCAGGTCCCTGGAGCCGCGGGTGATCGAGATCGTCGACCAGCACCTGGACGCGATGATCGCCGGTGGCGGTCCGRCCGACCTGGTGTCGGCGTTCGCCGAACCGGTGTCCGCGCTGGTGATTTGCGAACTGCTGGGAGTGCCCGTCGAGCAGCGTGAGGTGTTCGGCGCGGCTATCGCAGCGTTGTTCACCGTTCACTCCAGCGCGGAGGAGGCCATCAGCGGCTGGCAGAACATCGGTGGACTGCTGATGGGTCTCATCCAGGCCAAGCGGGTCGCATCGGCGGACGACCTGCTGGGCACGCTGRTGGCCCGGGGTGAGCTCAGCGACGAGGAGCTGATGACGATCGGCAGTGTGCTGCTGGTCGCCGGGCACGACACCAGCACCAACATGATCGCGATKGGAACGTTCGCGCTGCTGGAACATCCCGAGCAGTATGCGGCGCTGGCCGCGGACCCGGGCCTGGCGCCCGGTGCTGTCGAGGAACTGCTTCGCTACCTGACGATCGTGCACGCCGGCTCGATCCGTGCGGTCTCCGCCGATCTGGAGTTCGACGGCCACCAGCTGACCGCGGGTGACGCGGTGTCGCTCTCCCTCGCCGCGGCCAATCGGGACCCCGCACTGTGCGACGCTCCCGACCGCCTCGACATCACGCGCGAGCCCGTGCCGCACCTGGCCTTCGGGCACGGCATCCACCAGTGCGTCGGACAGCAGCTATCCCGATTGGAGCTGCGCATCGCGTTCGAATCGTTGGCGCGCCGCCTGCCGAACCTTCACGTGGCGGTGCCGACCAGCGAGATCCGTACCCGCTCCGAAATGATCATCTACGGTGTGCGAGAGCTGCCGGTGACCTGGTGAGTGTAATGATCTACCGCGAGATGCTCAAATCCAAAATCCATCGTGCCGTCGTGCGACAGGCCGATCTTCACTATGTTGGTTCGATCACCATCGACGCCACCCTGATGGCGGCCGCCGGCCTGTGGCCGGGAGAAAAGGTCGACGTGCTGGACATCACCAACGGTGCGCGGCTCAGCACGTACGTCATCGAAGGTGAGGCGGACAGCGGGACCATCGGCATCAACGGCGCCGCCGCTCACCTGATCAGTCCAGGCGATCTGGTGATCATCGTCGGCTATGCGTTGATGGCCGAGGAGGACGCCCGCTCTTACCAGCCCAACGTCGTGTTCGTGAACGGCGACAACCAACTGGTGCGCATGGGCACCGACCCGGCCGAGGCGTACGACGGCGTCGGTCTGGTGCGCGGTGACACCAACAGCCCCCAGCCCTCCCTTTCCGAGCAGGCCGGAGACCCGCGGAGAGCGCAGTGAACACTGCCGAGATCATGACCGCCTTCACCAGCGGCCTGGCCGACATCAATCTTGCTGAGCCTGACACGGCTCGCGGTGGTGAGAAGGCTGCGGAAAGAATGAAAACGGCCAGCTCGACAATCTATGACATGGCCGCCACTCTCTCGGCGAAGGGGGACCTGTGGAACTGGGGGATGTATGACCCTGAGATCGTCGACGAGATCCGGGCTCGGTTGCCAGGGTTCGGTGAGTTCGGCACGGACGGCTTCAGCGAGCAATTGTACTTCCTGGCTCTGCGGGACCTGCCGATCGGTCTGGACGACTACGACGGTCGCACGGTGCTGGAAGTCGGCTGCGGCACCGGGGAAGGCCTGAACTTCCTTTCCCGTATCGCCCGTGGCGCACGGATGACCGGCCTGGACCTGTCGCCGCGAGCCATCGCCAGGGCTTCGGCGACCCTCGCGCGTGCGGACGTACTGGAGTTCGTGCACGGCGACGCCGAGAAACTGCCTTTCGTTGACGGCTCCGTGAACATACTCGTCAACATAGAGAGCTCGCACAACTATCCTGATCTCGGCAGATTCCTCCGGGAGGTGGAACGTGTGCTCAGCCCCGGCGGCATCCTCACCCACATTGACGTCTTCACGCGTCAGCGTTACGCGGCGATGCGCCGGATGACCGCGGAGATCGACGGCCTGACCTGGGTCACCGACCACGACATCTCCGACCGGGTTCGCGCGGCGATCCGCCGCCGGATGGCGTCCGACAGCCATTTCCACGCCACGCTCGCGCGGCAGCGGATGAACCCGATGGYGCGCAGGATCGCGGCACACAGCCAGATCCTGATGTTCGGCGGCATGTTCGCGGGATATCAGCCGCCCGCCGTGAYCAGGCTGCTGAGCAGGATCGGGATCGTGCCCTGGGTGAGCGGCCTGCCGATGGAGAGCTACCGTCACCAGGTAGCCGTCCGCCGGTGACCTCGATCGGTGCCCGGACCAGGAGCGGGCGACGTGCGGCCTGATGGGGGAGACGTGGACACACGATTGTTCGCTGTCGCGGCAGACACCGAGGACGGACTGGCGGAACTCCTGCGCACGCACCTTGACCGAGTGCGTGCGCGGGCGGGCCTGCCGGCGCTGGCCTGGTACTGCCATGACGCCGTGGTGCGTACCGCCGGAGCGGGGCACCGCCTGACCTTCGTTGTCGATTCGTACGCTGATCTCGCTGAACAACTGGCCGCCGCCCTCGCGGGAGAAACCGACCGCATTCCTCCCGATGTGACGGCACGCCGGCCCGGCCTGGTGTTCGTCTTCGCCGGGCAGGGCGCCCAGTGGTACGGAATGGGCCGCGAGCTGCTGGCCGCTGAGCCGGCGTTCCGGGAGGCGCTCCTTCGCTGTGATCAGGAGGTTCGGCGTTTCGCCGAATTCTCGGTGGTCGAGCAGCTCGGTTTGGACCCGCCAGCGTCCCGGATGGACGAGATCGACGTGCTGCAGCCGACCATGGTGTCGTTGCAGATCGCCCTGACGGCTTTGTGGCGCAGTTGGGGGATCGTGCCGGATGCCGTGGTCGGCCACAGCATGGGGGAGATCGCGGCCGCGCATACCGCAGGCGCGCTGGGCCTCCGAGATGCGATAATGATCGCCTGCCGGCGCAGTGCGCTGCTGCGCCGGATCTCCGGTAGGGGGGCGTTGGCCGCCACGGAGCTGTCCCCCGCCCAGGCGCATGCCGTCGCGGATGCCAGCGCCGGGCGCATCAGCGTCGCCGGCGAGAACAGCCCCCGGTCGACGGTGCTGGCCGGCGACGCGGCGTCACTCGCCAGGCTCGTCGATGATCTCACCCGGCGCGACGTCTACTGCCGCGTGATTACGGGAACCGTCGCCTCGCACAGCCACTACGTCGATGACCTGCGTGCGGATCTTGATCTGGCGTTACGGTCGCTGGCACCGGGACCTACGAGGATCGTGATGTACTCGACCGTGACCGGCGAGCCCGTGCCAGGAACGAGCCTCGCCTCACAGTACTGGATGCGTAACCTGCGCGAGCCGGTCCGTTTCGCCGCCGCGGTCGAGCGGCTCGGTGACACCGGCCATGAGGTGTTTGTGGAGGTGAGCGCGCATCCTGTCCTGTTGAGCCCGGTGCGGCAGACGCTGGYGCACGCCGGACGGCCGGCGCATCTGCTGTCATCCGGTCGGCGGCAGGCGGAACGGCGCTCGGTCCTGGCGTCGCTCGGCATGTTGTACGGCTGCGGGCGGGAGCCGCGGTGGGCGGCGTTCGCCCTGTCGGAACCCGGAGCCACGCTCACCCCTTACCAGGCGGCCGTGCTCGGCGCGGTCCGCCTGACCCGGCCCGCCTCCCAGCTGGAGACGAGCCCGGCACTCTGATAGGCTCTTGTATCTGGATGCACCTCTGTATCTAGAAGGAGCCTGTCATCGCGACCAGACGGTTGTCCCGCGAGGAGAGTCGGGAGCTGACCCGCGAGAAGCTGYTGCGCTCGGCGGCGGAGCTGTTCGCCGAGCGTGGCCTTGCCGGCACATCGGTCGAACAGATTGTCGAGCGTGCCGGTTTCACGCGAGGCGCCTTCTACGGCAACTTCGACGGCAAGCACGAGCTCGTGCTCGCCCTGCTGGAGAAGCGCACAGAGCGTGAGTTGGAGGAGCTGCGGGCGCTGGGCCGTGACGCCGGCTCGTTCGAGGGCATGGTCGAGCAGTTCCGGGCCTGGCATCGTGAGCGTGACCGTCACCTCGCGAGCTGGCTTGTGCTGCGCACCGAGCTGTGGCTCTACGGCCTGCGCAACCCGGGCGTCCTGCCGACGCTGACCGACCGGGAGGCGCGGACGCGGACGATCATCGCGGAGGCGCTCGCCCGCGACTTCACGTCTCGTGACGCGTCCCCACCTGCTCCGGTCGAGGTGCTCGCGTTGATAGTGCACGCGCTTGACGACGGCCTGGCGATCCAACGGGTCCTGTCGCCCGAGAGCAGCCCGGACGACGCGGCAGTCGACGCGGTGGACTTGTTACTGCGGTCGTGGGTCGCGTTGGGTCGCGAAATAGCTGCGGAGAAAGGGAACGACTGATGCCCGAGCACGTCTACCGGGTGCTGGTACGCGGACGGTTTGACAAACTTGACCCCCCGGCGCGGGAGAAGCTTCGCCGGAACGCCGACCAGCAGGATGTGCTCAACGCGTCGTTCACCGAAGAAGGAACGCTCGTCTACAACGAGTCCATCGTCGCCTTCACATTCCGCCTGGTCGTTCGAGTCGAGTTCGACGACAAGGCGGAGCAGCGGGCGCAGGATGCCGCCGAAGAACGGCTGATGGCAAGGTTCGACGAGATCGGCTGCGGCTATCGCGACCTCCGATTCGGAGTGACGGACATGGACAGTATGAAGATCAACCGGCCAGTGCGGGAGCGGCGCTGAGGCGGAATTCCGCAGAACAGGTAGATCATGGTCGATACTGAGCGGACCACCTGGCCGTCCGAGCCGGTACTGCAGGTGGCCCAGCCCGCACCCGACCCGAGGCGTTGGTGGGCTCTCGCGGTCCTGCTCGTCGCCACGTTCATGGACCTGCTTGACAACAACATCGTCACGGTGGCTATTCCGAACATCCAGCAGCATCTCGGGGCGTCRCCAACGTCCATCCAGTGGATGAACGCGGGCTATACTCTCGCCTTCGCTGTGATGCTGATAACCGGAGGTCGACTGGGAGATATTTTCGGTCGCAAGCGAATGTTCTTGACCGGTGTCGCCGGGTTTATGGCGGCGTCCGGAATGTGCGCGATTGCGCAGAGTCCGGAATTCCTCGTCGGCGCCCGGGTGGTCCAGGGGGGCGCTGCGGCCGTCATGGTGCCGCAGGTACTGGCGATCATCCACGTCAGCTTTGCTCGGGAAGAAGTCGGCAAGGTCGTCAGCCTATACGCGGGCATCGTGGGCCTGGCGATCGTCGCGGGACCGCTCGTCGGTGGTCTTCTGCTCCAGTGGAACCCGTTCGGCCTCGAATGGCGCAGCATTTTCGCGGTCAACCTCCCCGTCGGCGCGGTAGCGCTGGTGGCAGCGTCGGCGTGGATGCGGGAATCCAGGTCCCCGCATGCTCGCCGGCCCGACGGGATAGGGATGATCCTCGTCGCCGTAGGGCTGCTGCTCGTGCTTTTTCCGCTTGTGYAGGGGCGCGAGCTGGGCTGGCCGACGTGGAGCATTGTCGCCATGGTAATCGCTGTCCCAGTGTTCGCGCTGTTCCTACGGTATGAACGGGAAAAGGTGCGCCGTGACGATTCGCCACTGTTGGCGTTGAACCTCTTCAAAACTGGCAGCTTTTCTGTCGGCGTCGGCACGCAACTGTTGTTCAGCTGCGTGCCGGCTGGATTCTTCATCACCTGGACGGTTTATCTGCAGGGTGGTCTGGGCTGGTCGGCACTGCATACCGGTCTGACCACGATTCCGTTCTCCATCGCTGTTCCCATGGCTGGCGGACTCGCGGTACGCTACATTTTTCCGAAGTATGGCCGTCGCTGCCTCATGGTGGGAGTGGCGGTGATGACGTCGGGTGTTCTTTCCTACGTGTGGACGGCGCATCACTTCGCCACCACCGTGACATCATGGCATGCTGCCCCGTCCCTGCTGCTGATCGGTTCGGGCATGGGCCTGCTGGTCGCGCYACTGACCGGGATGATCCTGATCGATGTGCCGCCGCACGAAGCCGGCGCGGCCTCCGGAATCATCAACGCGACCGGCCAGCTTGGCGCGGCAGTGGGCGTCGCGCTGATCGGTGGGCTGTTCTTCTCCCAGGGCCTCGGCAAGTTTGCTGGTAAGCAGACTTTCGGCGTTGTGTGGGGCTTCCAGTGGGGTTGCGTAGCGCGCTTCTGACGCGAGGCCGGGG
>NZ_MAQZ01000134.1:0-6671 GCF_001756285.1 Frankia sp. CgMI4 | reverse complement strand
ATGGCGGAGCCAGCGGACGGACACGACGTCGACGCATGACTCGATCATGACTGATCGGTGGCCGCGATGGCGGACTTCGCCGATGCAACAGTGCCGAGGGGGACACCTCGCTCGGCCGATGATCAACGCGGTCACCGGCCGAGCTGGCGCTCGACCCAGGCCAGCGGCCCGCCTTACCTGGGCCGCGTGGTATCTGTGCACGCCTACTGCTGCGGTGCAGCCTCCAGCCGTAGTCGCCGTAGCGCCCCGCCCCAGGCGATGACCTGGTCCAGCATCGCGGTGACCGTTGCCTCCTGGTGCGCCGCAGGCCTGAGCGCGACGAAGCCCTCAAAATCTGTCGACAGGGACAGGGCGACCTGGTCGCGGACATCGGCGACCTGGAGCTCACCCAGCACGAGGCGCAGGTGCTCGACCGCGCGGGTCCCGCCGGCCGCACCGTAGCTCACGAACCCCGCTGCCTTGTTGTGCCATTCGGCGTACAGGAAGTCGATGGCGTTCTTCAGCGCCCCCGACGTCGAATGGTTGTACTCCGGGGTGACGAACACGTACGCGTCGAACGCCGCCACTGCCTCGGCCCACGCCTTCGTGTGCGGATGCTGGTACTGGCCCATCGCCGGCGGCATCTCCTCGTCGAGATGCGGCAGGTTGAAATCCCTGAGGTCGAGTAGCCCGAAACGGGCGTCTGCCCGCTTGACCGCGATGTCGTGAACCCAGCGCGCGACGGCCTCGCCGCGCCGCCCCGGGCGCGTGCTGCCGATCACGATCGCAACGTTGATCATGAGTGTGTCGACCCCTCTCTCGATTTTGACGAGACGCTCCGACGCCCCGTGACCCGCTGACTTCCCTCGGCCAGCGGACATCGTCAGTACCGGCGACACCGCGAGGGCCGCCGATGCCCTGCTCGCACCTACTGGGCGCCGGTGGCCGTCGTCGTGGRCACCGTGTCCCGCGGCGCCGGTGCCGGCTTCTGCCCTGGCAGAAACACGGTCCCGGCGAGCGCGCCCGAGGTGAGGACGAACATCCAGGTGAGTGCAGGGGTGAACCCGTCCGCCTGGAGAATGAGAGCCATCACGGCCGTGCCGGTCGCCGCGCCGACGCGCTGGATGACGTTGCTCGCGCTGGTCGCGCCCGGAATGTCAGCCGTTCGTAGCGTCCGGTACACGGCGGCGCTGGCAGGCAGGCTCGCGGCCCCGAACCCGATCCCGCGGACAAACAGCGAGATGCCAAGCAGGGTCAGGTTGCTGTCGGCGGTGGCGAAGACGAACGGCAGAGTGCCCGCGCTCGCGACCACCAGACCCCCTGCCACGAGCGGGCGTGGCGCGAGCCGGTCGGCGTACCGGCCGGTTGCGAGGTACGCAAGCCCCAGGCCGACGCTCTGCGGTGCGAGGGCGAACCCGGCGTCAAGTGCGGACAGCCCCCGCAGTTGCTGGTAGTAGAGGGGGAGCACGAACATCGGGCCCCAGCTCGTCACGCCGAAGACGAACAGCATCACCGAGCCGCCGCGGAAGGAACGGTCGCCGAACAGGCGTAGATCGATGAGCGACGGCCGGCCTGGTGTCGTCGGCCGCAGGACGAAGGCGGCCAGCAGCGCGACGCCGACCAGCGCGGCGACGAGCACCTGTGCRGACACCACCGTGCTTCCGGACTCGACGTTCGACAGCGCGTAGATCATCGCCACGATGCCGGTGGGCAGCAGGACCAGGCCCACCACGTCCAGGGAACGCTCCGTGCGCGGGTCTTCGCGGGGGAACCACCGTGTTGTCATGAGCAGCGAGACCACGACGATCGGCACGTTGACGAAGAAGATCCACCGCCAGCCCCAGGTGTCGATCAGCAGGCCGCCCAGCACCGGGCCGGAGATCGGCGCCAGTTGGCCGACCAGGCCGACGACGCCCATGACCCGCCCGAAGCGCTGCGGGCCGGCGGCCCGGGCGAGTACCAGCTGGGTCAGCGGAAGGATCATGCCGCCACCCAGGCCCTGYAGCACCCGGAAGGCGATTAGCGCGCCAGCGGACCAGGCCAGGCCTGACAGCACCGATCCGGCCAGGAACAGCCCGAGGGCACCCGACCAGATCGCGCGGGCGCCGAACCGGTCGACCAGCCAGCCGACCACCGGGATGACGGCAGCCATCGCCAGCAGGTRGGACGTCGTGACCCACTGGATCACCGTGATGTCCGCTTGCAGGTCGCGCCCCAGCGTGTCGATCGCGACCGCCACGACAGTGGTGTCGAGCAGGGCCGCGAACGCCCCGACGATCAGGGTCGTGGCCAGCGGCACGAGACTCGGACCGGCCTGCTCCAGATCGTTCGACGGGTTCGGTCCATCCGCGGAGCCGGAGTGGGCCTCGGGCCGGGTCATGGGACCAGCAGGGTCTTGCCGGCCGTCTCCCGGTCCTCGATCGCCTGGTGGGCTGCGGCCGCCTCGCCCAGCGGGTAGGTCTGACCGATGATCGGGCGTAGCCTGCCGGCCGCCGCCTGCGCGAGCGCCTCCGCGGCGAGCGCACGCATCTGCTCCGGTGTCGGCGTATCACCGCTGATCACCGTCACGCCGGCGGGCGGCTCGGTCCAGCTGCCACTGGCCATTCCGTGGATGCTGATCCGTCCGCCGGCCCGCAGGGTGGTCAGGGCGTGGGCGCCGATGTCACCCCCGACACCGTCGTAGACCAGGTCGACACCCGTCTCGCGGGTGGCCTCGACGACCTCCAACGTCCAGCCCGGCCGGGAGTAGTCGACGTAGGCCGCCGCGCCCAGGGACATCACCAGCTCACGTTTGGCGGTGCCGCGCGCGGCACCGATCACCGTGGCGCCGGCGGCCGCCGAGAGYTGGACCAGCAGACTGCCGAGGCCGCCGCCGGCTGCCTCGACCAGCACCGACTCGGCGGGCTTCACCTCCGCCTGGCCATGCAGGAGGACCGCGGTGCGGCCGTCCGCCAGCAGCGCCACCGCGTCCCGCACCGGGACGGTGGAGGGCACCGGGATCAGGTCGTCCGCATCCGCGACGGCGAGCTCGGCGTAGCCGCCGGTGCCTCCCGTCGTCGTGACGACCACCACTCCGGCGAGGGCCGGGTCGACGTCCGCTCCGACGGCGACGACCTGTCCGCCGACGCCGTTACCCGGGACCCGGGGCAGCGGCGGAGGGTTTCGCAGCGCAGGGCCACGGCCAGCCCTGACCTGCGTCTCGACGAAGGTGATGCCGGCGTACTCGACCGCTACCAGCACCTGGCCGCGTCCTGGAACCGGATCCGCGACGTCGCGGACCGTGAGTACTTCCGGGCCGCCGAACCGGTCCATCACCACAGCGCGCACAATCCCGCCCTCTTCGTCAATCGGAGCGATTCACTCCGATTTGGAGATCTTATAACGGAGTGAATCACTCCGCAAGCTGCTGGGTGCCGGGTCGTCGCGCCGCGAGGGCCACGGGACGGCGCTGCCGACAGCCTCGCCCCCGGGGCGCCCGGTGCCGGACACCAGGACCGGACCGACTCACCCCAGCTGCCTCGACGGGACCTCCAGCAGGTGCCGAGTGGATCTCCAGCGCATCTCGACCAGGCCGCGAACGGGCCTCGGTCGACTCCGGAGCGCGGCGCTGGTGACGCTCGAGAGCGATCTGAGATCTTTTCCGCGAGGCACGGCGCGTTGCGGTCCAGGTCCCGCACGCGGAGTCCGGCGCCCCGCCGAGACAAGGAGACCGCGACGATCCCTGGAGGATCATCACCCGGCCGCCGAAGAACTCCCGCCGGCCGGGGAAACCTGACGCACACCGTCCGGCAACGGCTCACGCAAAGCAGGCCCGAGGCTTCCGGCGCCCCGCTCCGCCACCGCCGACGAAGGACCGCCACGCGCGAATGCTGTGCGGGCAGGCGCGAACCGTTCCGCGCGCCGCTGCGCACCACGTCGGCAGGCGCCGTTGTCATTCCCTTGTGAAAGGAAGCGCATGACCGGAACAAGCACGTCACCCCGAGTTGCCGGGACGACGCGGCGACGGCGAACCCGCCGCGTCCGCGGTTTTCGCGCGATCGGTGCTGCGGTGGTGGCGCTGGCCCTCCCGCTGGTCAGCGCCGGACCCTCGTCGGCCGGCACCGGCGGGTCGGTGATCGACCTCGGTACCCTGCCCGGCGGCAGCAGCAGCGGCGCCTACGACGTGAACAACAGCGCGGTCGTCGTCGGCTACTCGGCGAGTGCCAGCGGCCGCAACCACGCCGTCCGGTGGAACAGCCTGGGTGTACCGACCGACCTCGGCACCCTGCCCGGGGACGAGGCGAGCGTCGCCTTCACCATCAACGACGCTGGCACCGTRACGGTTGGCGCCTCCCTGATTCCCGGTGGCCCCACCCATCCGGTGGAATGGGACGCGGCTGGCCAGATCACCGCGCTGACGACGCCTGCCGGGAGCATTCTGAGCCGGGCCTATGCGGTCAACAACCAGGGCACGGTCATCGGCTTCTGGAGTGGGCCGGACCGGTTGTACCACGCGCTGCGGTGGACCTCGGCCAGCACGCCCGTGGCCCTGCCCCAGCTACCGGGGGATACCGCCAGCTCCGCGGGATGGATCAACAACAGGGGTGTGATCGTCGGCTATTCGAAGACTGCAGCCGGCGTTGCGCGGGCCGTCCGGTGGAACCCTGACGGAACCGTCTCCAGACTCGCCGACCTGCCGGGCAGCGACTCCAGTGAGGCGAGCGCCGTCAGCGACACCGGCATCATCRTCGGTCTCGCCACCACGGGTGCGAGGTCGCACGCGGTCCGCTGGGACCACGCCGGTGGGATCACCGAGCTGCCGCCGCTGCCCGGCGACACCGGTGCCGGTGCCTATGGCGTCAACGAGCGGGGGATCGTCATCGGCTTCTTAAGCGCGAGCGACGGCACCCGCAGCGCGGTGGCGTGGAGTCCGAGCGGCCAGGTCACCCGGCTGCCGACCGCCACCGCCGGGCCGGCGGAGGCGTACGGCGTGAACGACCGAGGCGCGGTCGCGGGGTCCTCCACCGCGGCCGACGGATCGGCTCACGCAACACTCTGGCTGGCCTGACCCTGCCGGTCTGCCCAGTCCGCCCTGTCCGGGCCGCCGCTGTCCGCTCGCTCCGCACCGTCTCCACCGAAGGGATCGTCTCCGATGACGCTGGCCCCATTCCTGCGCAGGGAACACGAGATTCGGGTGGGCGCTCCAGCCGGTTTCGTCTACCGGCTGCTGGCCGGGCTCGAGCACTGGCCGAGCATCTTCGCCCCGTTTGTTCACGCCGAGAGGCTGGGAACGGACGGCGAACTTGAACGGGTGGGGATGTGGACCACATCCGGCACCCGGGTCGAGCGCTGGGTCGCGTTCCGTCGGTGTCAGCAGGAGGATCTACGGATCTGGTTCCGCGTGGAGCAGCCACCGCCGCCGCTGGAGTCGATGGAGCGTGCCTGGACCGTCGTCCCGGTTTCCGACGGGGAATGCCTGCTCAGGCTGGCGCATGAGCTGCGCGTGACGGCGGGCGTATCGGCGGACATCGGTGCGGTGGTCCGGCAGGTCGACGTGGTGGCCGAGGCGGAGACGGCCGCGGTGCGGGCCGCCGCGGAGCGGGCGGTGAGTGYACCCGACTTCCTGCTTACGCTGCACGACGACGTGCGTGTTGACGGGCCGGCCGATCGTGTCTACGACTTCCTGTATGCGGTCGACCGGTGGCCCGACCGGCTGCCCCACGTGACGCGGGTGGACGTCCAGCAGGACGAGCCGGACGTCCAGCTCGTGGAGATCGACACCGCGGAGCGCCGGGGTGGTGTGCTGACGACACGGACCGCGCGGGTGGGCCGACCACCCCGCGGGATCGTCTACAAGCAGCTACGACTGCCGCCACTGGCCAGCAGCCATCACGTGCGGTGGGACATCGAGGACGGCGGCGATCACACTGTGGTCCGCTCGATCCAGACCGTGGTGATCAACGGCCCTGGGATCGCGGAGCTCCTCGGCGCGAGCACCAGCCTGGAGCAGGCCCGTTCGTTCATCCGCACCGAGCTCGGCTCAAAGGTCCGGCTGATCCTGGACCAGGCTGGGCAACACGTGGCGGACGCCGCCGGATAAACGGACGTCGCCGGACGACGAGTGCGCGGGCTGACACCGCGTCAGCGCGCGAATCAGAGGGGACGACGTGCGTATCCTTTTCGTGTCATGCCCGCTTTCCAGGCATCTTCTTCCGATGGTGCCCACCGCATGGGCGATACAGCTCGCCGGCCATGAGGTGCGGGTCGCGGTCGCTCCCGACTTCGYGGCGTGCGGCCTGTCGGTCTCGCCGGTCGGTCCCAGTCCGCCTCCCGGCCTGATCCAGCCTGCCGCGCCGCCATCCGACCCGAGTGCGCGGCCTGGTCCCCGCCTCGTCCAGGCGACCACCTGGTTCGCGGCGGTCGCGGCAGGGATGGCCGACGGGGTCGTCGATCTCTGCAGGGACTGGGAGCCCGACCTTTTGGTGCATGATCCGCTCGCGCTGGCCGCGCCGCTGGTCGGCAGCCGGCTGGGTATCCGCATCCGGTACCTGCCGTACAACGGTGGGGGACTGGCTCCGGAGTGGTTGCGGCGCCCGGCGGCGGGACCGCGGGTGTGCATCACCCCGGGCACTGTCGCGGACGCCACCCGCGAGCTGCGCTGGCTGCGCGAGCTGGTCGAACGGTTCGCCGCGGCACAGGTCGAGGTCGGGCAC
>NZ_MAQZ01000133.1:0-7284 GCF_001756285.1 Frankia sp. CgMI4 | reverse complement strand
CGCGCGGACGTGTCCGGCCAATGCTCCAGTTCACACAAATAGGGACCGGTGATGGAAGCCCTGCCGTCCGGGTCAAGGCCGAGACGGGCCGCTTGTCTATTGATGTGGTCGGCGGCTTGTAGCTGCGTCCAGCCGTGCGCGTGGCGGAAAGCGGCGCGAGGGCGAAGTTGATAACGTCGGATGAACTCGTCGGCTATCTCGGCCTGCGTCATTCCCGCATGCAACAGGTGGACCCGTAGCGCATTCTGTTCCGCTCGCATACCAGCTCGCCCCATGTTCCCCCTTTCCCGGCCAGGTTGCGATGCGTCAGGCCCGGTGCGGCACAGCTTCGGGCAAGCTGCGGCCGGAGGGGGTCCGGTGCCACGGGTCCAGCGCGCGCAGCGCGTCAGCGACCCGCCGCAGGGTCTCCGGGTCGGTGCGGTAGACGACCGGCGCCGTAGGCTGCGGCCCGACCCTCGGTGTCCGCGTCGGCATCGGCGTAGCGGCCTGCGTCGGCGGCGGCGTGGCTTGCAAACCACCGGGAATCTCGGCCCAGACAACTTTTCCGCCGGTCTTTACTCTCCACCACGACCATCGGCGCGACAGCGCGTCGACCATCAGCAGGCCGCGTCCGTCCTCACTGAACAGGTCCGGGCTTTTGATACGGGGAGCGGTGTCATTGCCGTCCCGCACTTCAACAAGGACGTATTCTCCTGTCGCGGTGAGCCGTATGGCCACGACGTCTTCCGGGCGGCTCGCCTTCACGGCATTCGAGGTCAATTCACAAACGACGAGTTCGACAGTGTTGACGGTGTCGGAGTCGACTGACCATTCCCTGAGCGTGCAGGCCGTGCTCGTGCGCACGTCGGGAACGGCGGCGGCTGTCGGCGGGAAGTGCGCCACGGCCACCCGGATCACRGGCGATGAGTCACCAGTCATGCTGAGCCCCGTGCGGCGGTCAGCGCGCGGACGGCAGCCCRGCGGCCRATGATCCGGATGGTCACGACCGTGAGTGCTGTGCAGGCTGGCGCCGCGCCGTGTCGCCTGCGGCTGCGGCTGCGGCTGCGGCTGCGCCGAGAGCGGGCAGGTCACAGCCGGGCAACACGGCGAATTCGGCCCACGCCACCAGCTCACAGCGGGCGTGGGATAGGCGGCGGCTGACCTTCGCTACACGGTCGTCGAGTGTCAGGGGGAGGCGGGTTCGCGCCTGCCGCATCCGCACGTGCGCCCACTCGTGGGCGGTGTCGAAGTCGGGGAATGCCCCGAGCGGTCGTCCGTCCGCGTCCCACACCACGAACCGGCGTTCGTCCATGGACCCTCTCCCTTCGGTCTGCGACGGGCAGCCCCCGCGCCGCGCCTCCGTCTCCGTGCCGCAGACAGCAGGGCGCGGCAGATGCCGCCGAGGAGGGCTCCTTGGCAACGCAGAGAGACGCGAGCGTCCGCCGATGGCAGCGCCGTAGGCGGCCAGGCGGCCACTCTCGGCGCGCCTGCTGTCACGCAGAAGTCAAACACCGTGAGGACCCAACATGYAAGACTCACAATGCAAGCTGAGAGATGTTGATATTGTTGCGAAACAGCGACCGGAGTCTTTCATTTCGGGTGATGGACTACCCTCAAACCGAAGGAGGGGCGATGCCAGAAGGCAGCACGACGACGGGCTCGACCGTGCCGCGCCGCCAGCTCGGCCGGTACCTACGCGATCTTCGAAACCAGGCGAGGCTGACCGTGCGGGCAGCCGCACGGCGCCTGGAGTGGTCCGAAGCCAAGATCTGGCGCATCGAGTCGGGGCTGACCTCGCTTCGGAGCTTTGACGTAGAGATCATGTGCCGGATCTACGGTGCACCCACCGACCTGACCGAGGCGCTGATGGGGCTCGCGAAGGAGACGAAGGCGCGCGGCTGGTGGCACAGCTACGGCGACGTCATCCCGGCCTGGCTCGACCTGTACATCGGGCTCGAAGAGGCAGCCTCTCGCCTCTGGTGCTACCAGGCGGAACTCGTTCCCGGTCTCCTCCAAACAGAGGAGTACGCACGGACCCTGATCCGAGCGGAAGACCCCGATATCGAGAACGACGAAATAGACCGGCGAGTTCATGTACGCATGGCCCGRCAGGCGTTGCTGACCCGAGTGACCGATCCCCCGGTCCTGAATGTTGTTCTCAGCGAGTCGATTCTGCATCGCCCCGTTGGTGGCCCGAAGGTGCTCGCACAGCAACTCGAACGGATTGCGGACGTAAACCGGCTGCCTAATGTCACGAYCAAGGTAATGCCGTTCAGTGCCGGCCTACACGCGGGCGTCACGTCGGGTCCGTTCGTCGTTCTTCGGTTTCCCGAGAACGGAACCGGACGAGCGGGGGAACCGCCAACGGTTTACGTGGAGGGACTTACCGGAGCGTTGTATCTAGAGAAAGATCGTGAGGTAGAGCAATACGAAGAGTCGTTCAGCGCGATGTGGGAATCTGCGGCCGAGCGGGACGCGAGCACCAAGATGCTCATTGATCGAGCTAGGAGTCTCGAACCATGAACAGTCACGATCTTTCCGGYGCGGTGTGGCGCAAGAGCAGCTACAGCAACGCTAAGGGTGAGTGTGTCGAGGTTGCATTCCTTGACGGCGGCCTTGTCGCCCTACGAGACAGCAAGAACCATGGAACCGGGCCGGCGCTGGTCTTTACCAGTGCGGAATGGTCGGCGTTCGTGCGTGGTGTGACGGATGGAGAGTTCACGGYCTGACAGCCGATACGGTGTCCATAGGGCGCCGAGATAGCATTTTACACGTCTTCACTATTGTTGCCCGTCCGCGTGGCGCTTGAGCGCAGGCGGACGGGTGAMACTCCGCCCGAGCGACGAGAGAGATAGGGTTTCCATCGTGCCAAACGTCCGCGCTAAATTGGATCTCAGGTCGGGGTCCTATAACGACGTCTTGAAACGTGTCGAGCGATCACTAGACGTTCACTTTGACCGAACTGCGGTCGTGCGGAAGYGACGCTCAATTGGCCTCGCCAGCGATAGAGGAACCTGGGTCCGTGTTGAGGTTCGATCTCCAGAGAAGATGACCGGTCAGGGATGGAACGGAACAGAGACCTCATCGATGCTTCATGGCGTGGCCCGGCCCGTCTGGAGGCAAAGCGTCTCTTGGAACGATCCCGACCAGGATCTCATGTGGAGGGCTGACGAGACAGATTTCGTCGCGGATCATCCCGTTAAACCCGGTGGTATCCTCACTACCGATCCCGACCTTTCTGAGGCGTGGTGGGCGACGCTGAGATCTTCGCTGACCGCGCTTGCCGGGCATTCGACCACCCGGCTAGCTACTCCTCACACCGAGACAATAACGCAAGCGCGGGTGGACCTGGCAATCAGTCGGGCCTGCGGTGGCAAGATCGACACTAGGATCGAGCAATGGTCAGCCGCGCATGCCGACCTAAATTGGGCGAATCTCACGGCACCAGAATGTATGCTGCTTGACTGGGAAGACTGGGGAATGGCGCCGCGCGGATTGGACCCAGCGAACCTGTGGGTCAACAGCCTGGCAATTCCCGACCTCGCCAGCCGCATCTACCGAGAGTACAGAGAGGAACTGGAAAGCAAGACAGGTAAGATCATGACKCTATTTCTGTGCGCGGACATTGTCAGCGCGCCCGCCTCGTATTCAGGGCCGCTTCACGAGCCGGCATGTCAGGCTGTCGAAAGGCTGGTGAAAGACCTTCAGATGTGAGCGCCTCTCTCACGGAGGAGCTGCCGATAACGAGCGATCTGGTCTAGGTCAACCTTTAGCGCTTCGGCTGACACAAGTTCCCTCATATGGTCTGTGCTGCCGGAACTCACGGCTATCCGCGTTACTCTTGGCAGCTCATATGACACGCGGAAGACGGCTTGCACATTTGACCCTTCTTCGTTTGGCTGAAGAAAGGTGGCCGCCTTAATTCTCTTCCAGACGTCGCGTGCGGCGTCCCCGCCGAACGGGCTCATCCCCCACAGGCGATCGGACGGGACGCCCAGACGTTGCGCCGCCCGCTCGCTCGCGTCGAGCTGGTCAGACGRCACCGTCAGCCCCGCGCGGACCATGAGCACGTCTGGCGTGGGAGCCTTCGCGAAGAGATCGCCGTCAAGCGCCCGGATCAGCGGCGCCGTATCCCAGGACGATATTCCCCACGACGCGCACAGACCCATGGCTACCGCTTCATACAGCGCCGCGCACGCCGCATCCAAGCGCTCACGGGCTTGTACGGGGCTCACTCCCACAAGGGACTTCTCAGGATTATGCAGAAAGACGACGTCCGGGATGCGTCCAAGGTCGCACGCTGATTCCTCCACCRCACGGCGAAGCCGGCCGGGGTCGAGGGTGTGAACTACCCGTCCGGACTCTCGGAAGAAGCCGACTTTCGTCGAGATGGAGAACATGGAAAGTAAATCGCCCACGACGCTTGAGAGAAGGCGATGCGAGTCGAACCCATGATAGTTGTAGCTTGTGTCTAGGCATTGAATGCCAATGGCAAGGGCATCCTCTAAAGCTTGCCGTCTGTGGTCAGACCGGTATAGCCCGAGAATAATTCCGGAGTCAGTTCCGCGCATATGCCCTCCCGGACAAGTATCTCCCCAAGGCGCGCGCCATCGATCCCCGCTGCGGACGATACGTAGTCAAGGCACACAGGATTGCCCGACAGAAGCAACCCAAGGGCTGGTAATGCTTTCCTGGTGAAGACGATCCGTTTCTCCGCCGTCGCGACCGCCACTGTATCGCCCTGGGTCTCTATCTGAGGTGGAAAATCAGTAACGCACACGACCGCGGATGGCGGACCAAAAATGCCGGCTGTGGAGACATACCGGCCTGCGGAGGTGGCATGCGCCACGGATTCCAAGTAATGGGCCGGCGGATGTGACGTAAGAAGACGCGATGCGGCAACAATAATTTTCTCGCCGTCGTTTTGATGTTCTTTCGGGTCTTCTCCCCGCTGATTCAGATCCTCCCGAAACACCTCTTMGCGGCGCGACTGGTCCGCAAGCCAAGCCAACCAATCGACGCCCGTTCGTCTCGTGAACCCAAAGGTAGCATGAAGGCTAAACCCGTCACCTCTGCTGGTGCGGCTCGCCCGATGCCAGTGGCCCCGGGGAATATACAACACGTCACCGGTATTCACGGTACCAGACCACACGATGTCTTTGGGAGGCTCAGTATTGGGTGCGGCGTCGCGGTACATGGGAGCACGGCGAGACGGACCCCGGACCTCCCACTCTTTGTCGCCAGCTAACTGTAGGACGATGACGTCGTGATCATCCCAGTGTAGGGAGAAACCCGCCGCGTCGCCCGTTGTGAGGTACACGTTCGCCTGCACAGGCGCGCGCAACCACCATTGAAACGCTCGGCACGCAACCTCTAGCGTCGGATCAAAGTGGTTGACCGCGTCCAACACCAGGGTGCAGCCTGATTGCAAAAGTCCGGCCAGCCGGCGCATATCGACCATCGGAGTGACCTGCCCTCGCCTCGTCGTGTTCATCTGAAGCAAGGAGTTTGGATGCAGCTCTGATTCGTTTTGAAAGCACCGCATCTGGGGCGAGACAAGGCTTCGTCTCATTATCAGGTCTAGAAATCTGGTCGGCGTGAGCACCCTGGGGCATATCCCAGAATCAGGAAGAGTCCCCCGTAGGAACCGGGAGGGTGTCGAGCTGGGTCTGGACCATGCCAACGCGGTCTTTATATCGCGGATGAGCTGATGATCCATCAACATCCTTTACATGGTGGCTCCTTCGGCCTGCACCCAGATCGCCATGAAAAACCAACCGAAACAGATGAAAGAGAGGCAGGGTCGTACGGCGAYAGCTAACGTCGATGCTTAGCCGTCCCTGTTCTCGCCGCTGTCACCGACGGGTCCATCAGAGGTCTGAAAGTCGCCGCGGTCCTGGATCGTGGCCAACYCCTCTACCACGATGACGAGGTCATCCGGTGGCGTCATTGCGCTGGTCTCCTTCCGTGAGCATCAGCCGTGGCGCCCGCGACGATAAGCGAGACCGAAGCAGCCCAGATTCTGGTTGATTGCGGGCAGCGACTGAAAGATTACCGGACCGCTCCCGGAGTCGCTACCGATTTCGGGAACTCCTTCGGTTCCCACCCGGCCACGGCTGGCACGATGTGCCGGCCGCACCAGCAAGGGCGAGAGCCCCGTGACGCTGGCCTTCGTTATGACCTGCACCCCGGACGTTGCCGACCTGCGGCACYGGGCCGCTGAGCGCCTGGCGAGGCGGTCGGGCAGCGCAGCCCGGCCGGCCGGCCGGCACGATCGTCACGTTACGACCCACACCGGCAACCTTGGTTGTCAGCCAAGGAGATGCTTCGTCGCGGGTCGGKTAGCTGCCGCTTCGCAATCGACAACCGTGGTTGTCGTGCAAGATCGCTGTGCGGGTCGGGTGCCCAGCGGGGATAGTCAGAGTGGACTGGTTAATGTGGACCATTGATCGCTGGCATCGGCYGCGTACGTCACAGCGTCGCAGGTCAGCGCCCTGGTTCCACCGACGCGCCGTGTCGCTGGCTTTGCACCATCCCGCTGTGACGTCGCATCCTGCTCCGCAGGGGGCGCTTATCGGCACGGTGCCCGCGCGCCGCCCAGGCCGCCGAGAATCGTGCACAGCGTGCCGCCGTCACGGCGTGGGCAACGGCGTGTCGCCGTGACGGTGGCACTCCCGCTGACTCTTCGGCCCCTTCACGCTCGGCCCGCTAACGGTCCAGGGACGGAATCTCTCCCCCCCTGCCAGCGGGGAAGGCGGTTCTAACGTGCCAGTGTGGCTCTCAAGGGTCATAGCGGGCAGGTACGACGAAGGCCCCGGCAGACGCCGGGGCCTTCTGCGGTGACGTGGGCTACCGGGGGTCGTTCAGGTCTCGCCACACGATCCGCACACGCTGAACATCATCACCCTCGACAGTCCCGTTTCCGCCGACGATCACACCGTCGATCAGTTGGGTGAGGATCACCCGCTTGGCCGCGATGTCCTCGCCGAGCCCGTCCCAGCCCACGGCGCCCTCCACGGGCAGCGTGGCGCGCCGTCGCGCGCTGGTGTGCATCCGGGCCTCGGCCGCGCGGATCTGGCGGACGATGGCCTTGTGGGCATCGTCGTAGGCGTCATCGTCCATCTTCCCGGATGCCCACCGGTCCGCCAGCGCGCTCTTGCGGGCCTCCAACGTCGCCAGCTCAGCGGCGGCCGGGTCGTCCATGGCCACAGGCTGGAGAACCAGCTCGTCGAGACGCCCCCGCACGGCACGGGAGACCAGCCCGACGAGGAAGGCTTCCCCGATTCGGACCTTGGCCGGACAGCG
>NZ_MAQZ01000132.1:0-7347 GCF_001756285.1 Frankia sp. CgMI4 | reverse complement strand
GCGCTGATGCGGGCCAGGGTCGCCGGCTACGAGCATCTCATCGTTGACGGCACGGTCATCGAGACCGACCGGCTACGCATGCCCGGCCCGACCGAAGGCGTGGACCTGTGGTGGTCCGGCACGATCTCCAACCACGGTGGCAACATCCAGGTGCTCTCCGCCCCGGACGACGGCTGGCCACTGTGGGTCTCCGACGTGCGGCCCGGCCGCGAGCACGACTCGACCGCCCTGAAAGCCTCCGGGGCRCTGCCGGTTCTCGCCGAGTGGACCGCCGACCTGCACGAGGTGCTGTTCGACCTCGGCTACGAAGGGCTGGGCAACCCGGCCGGGCCGCTCGCGACCGCGTACAAGAAGCCCAAGGGCGGCACCCTCACCGACGAACAGAAAGCGCACAACCGGATCCACAACGCGCTACGCGCCGTCGRTGAACGCGCGAACGCCCTGCTCAAAGGCACCTTCCGACTCCTCCACAACATCACGATCGACCCCTGGAAGATCGGACTTGTCGTGAAAGCCGCCCTCGTCATCCTCCACACCGAGCACCRCAGAACCGCCTGACACCCAACACACCAACACACCATTGCGATCACGTCACGTGACGAATCGTTACCGGGAAAGGCTCACTGTCCAGAGAGAGGCGGCGGCCAGGTAGCTGACGCAGACCACCGGCCCCGGGTGTGGCCCGGCCACGGCTACCAGCCGAAGACGGAGAAGGACCGGCCCGCGGCGATGTCTTCCAGCGCCGCCCGGCAGTAGGCGATCATGTGGTCCGGCAGGGCATCCAGTGGGAACCAGGCCAGTTCGCTGCACTTCTCCGGCTCCCGGTTCACCGGTTCGCCGTCCCACTCCCGGACGATGAAGAAGAAGGCGGCCCGGCCGCCGCCGGAAGAGTTGTGCATGATGTGCGCGAACTCCACCGCCTCCGGCTGGATCGTCACCCCGATTTCCTCTTTGGCCTCCCGAATGAGGGCCGTGACCACGGACTCTCCCGCCTCCAGGTGGCCGGAGGGCAGGTGGTACGCACCGTCCTCGTAGCCGGTGTTCTGGCGACGGCCGAACAGGGCTTCGTTGTTTCGGAGCAAGATTAGATGAACATCAGTAGTAACCTGATGGCGAGCAGGCATGGGCCGATCTCCTTTGATCTGGTGCGCTGCTGGGGCTGTTGTCTATTTTAGCGGGAAAGCCGCTCATTAGTAATCCGCGGCACCGGCGTTTTCCGTGGCGCTCCCTCAGGTGATCTCTGACGCACGCCCCTGCCCTACGCCCCTCCCGTGCTCCGGCTACACGCTTGAAAGAAGTACAGCGAAGTTGCACCACCCTGGCACCGCGCCCGTCCCGCTGGTGCGCCCGCCCTGAACAGTGTGCCACCGGCTGATTACACCTTGACAACCTGATATTGCTAGAGCCGGGCATGGAGGAACCAACCATGTCCGATGATCGAAATGCAACATGCGAAAACCGTATTGACGCCCAGCTTTTGAGCCTGGAGCGCTGGTACAGGAGAAGATACAAACGCCTGGAGAAGGCGCAACGGGCAAACGACGACGCCCGCGAGGAGGAGCTACACGAGGAACTGGAGCCGCTGGCGGTGTCGGCGCGGCGGCTCGTGCGGGTGGAGTTCTTTTGGGGTGGCCCCTCAGCGCATATGGATGCGGAGGTGGACAACGGCCAGGTAGTGGCCGCCACGTTCCACTTCCTGGACTGGTTCGACGGCGCGTCCCGCTCCATCGACGAGAATTCCAACCCCGCCCTATTGCGGCTGGCCGAGGAAATGGCGGAGGTGGCGCTATGAGCCACTTTCTGCTTGGCGTCATTCTCCCCGACCATATCGAAACCGAGGATGCGGAAAGCTACCTACACGAGGTCATGGAGCCGTACGACGAAGATATAGTGGTGGACGCCTACAACAGACCTTGCGGATGCGGAACCAGGCGGGCGGACAATATGGCTTCTGAGATCGCGACGGAGAAGACCGGCCTGACGTGGGAGATGTTACGCAACACATTCCACGAGCGTCCGCGCGAAGATCACTCCGAAGAAGCATGGCTCAAGCGCACCCAGCCCTTGAGGGAGGCAGAGAAACAGGCGCTCGCAGGRCTGACCATAAAGCCAGACCCCGATTGCGACAACTGCCAGGGTTCTGGAACGTACCCCAGCACCTACAACCCGAAAAGTAAATGGGACTGGTGGTGTATTGGTGGCCGCTGGGATKGGCTGATAACGGGATTGACCACCGAAAGCGAAGACGACGGCTTGAATTTCGAGCAAAGTCACGAGAGCATCGAAAACAACGTGACGGACGTAAAGAACCTGACGTCCGATACCATGCCGTTTGCGTTTATCCTGCCTGATGGTGAGTGGATTCAGCAGGGGCAGATGGGATGGTGGGGCATCGTCACGAGGGAAGATGTGCCGAGGGAGGAGTGGCGTACCAACCGCCTGGAGGACATCCAAACACGCTACGGCGGCCAGCGCGTCGTAGCAGTTGACTGCCACATATAAGCACGAAAAACGGCGACCCGTCTGCAAACGGAGCGCCGTTACGAACAAGAACAACTGAGAACTAACCTGGCTCTAGCGTATCGGGTATCAAAAGAAACGTCAATGAGCGCAATGCCATCCCTCCCCTTACAAGTSAAGGGGAGTACGCCCGCCGTGGGCAAGCGAGGCCGGATATTCTATCTTGAAGTGCGCAGTAAATAGAGGCATACTAGGAAACGATGAACGATGAAGCAATCCGGCAATTAACTAAGCATCTCGATAAGCGCTTTGATGAGTTGCAGGCTGATACGAACCGCCGCTTTGAGCATATGGCGAAGTCCATAGACGTGCTGACCGGCGATGTAGCACGTCTGGCCGGTGTTATCCAAGCGCRGGAAGACAAGTTTGGCGACCTCCTGGCGGCCATGGATGGCTACGTGTTGCGGGCTGAGCATACGGCGGCGGATGTGGCGGGGCTGGAACGCAGGACGGATGTGCTAGAGAAATGGGTGACGGCCATCGGTAGGAAAACCGGCGTAACGCTGAACGTGGTGGAGCCGTGAACATATTTGTTGTTCAGGCTGCGTCCGCCCGTCCGCGCCGGCGACCGGAGGGAGGCGGAGCGGGTCGCCGCGGAGCGGCGCTTGAGCGACGTAGACAAGGTTTGCACCCGTAGTACCCGCCTCACCTGGGGCGGCCTGCCGTATGCTGGTTCGACTACCGATGAAAAAGTCGGTGCAGGAGTAAGGAGTAGCCAGAATGAGCACCGACGAACACGACGAGGAAGATCCCGCACTTGAGATTGCGTCCAAAGATATGGATCGCCTCAGCGAAATCGTGTTGCGGGTGCCGCCCGGCGTCTACACGGGAATGAATGAGCAGCTTTCTCGAATGATGCGAGATGCCCTGGCGGTCAATAACTCCTCAATATCGAAAATTGCCGCACAGCTGGCTGGATCAACCGTGCCATATGAAGCAATCATCAAAGAACTTGGAGCCACCAGCTCCTTGGCAAAGATTGCCTCCATGGATCTGGCTGGCGCACGGCTTGCGGGAGTCCTGACCCAGAGCCTGAGTTCTTCGTATCTCTCGGAGACGATTGCCGCTGCCAATAAGCTGAGCGCCAGAAATCTACTGGGTCCGATGTTCACTGACCTTGAGAAGTCGCTCGTTAAGGCCGCCGAGCGTTCGCTGATTGCGGTTCCACCGCCTAATTTCTTGGCCTTCGCCAATCTCGCAGCCGACGGCTGGCGCCAAACCCTTGATGCGGCCATCGTCTCGCCGCCACCATCTCCAGGCCGACTTTCCTCTCTGGGCGCGACCACACTTCATGTAGTCGAGATCGGAAATGATCTCGGTGAGGCCGCCGAAGAAGCCAACCTTGAAGATGAACGGTGGCGGGAAGGTCGTGAACAGCTTACTGATCATCTCTCCTCCTGGCTAGGGCAAGCATGCCCTAAGGCGGTTCCGAAGCTGAGGGGAGCTTGGCACGCGCTGACCTCGAATGGGCCAGATGCGGCCTCTCAGGCGGCGAACTCGGGTGTGGAGGCACTTGACTGGACTTTGCGCACCATTGCGCCTGATGATGAGGTCCTCGCATGGCGGGAAAATGTTGGTCAATACGCAAAGGAAATTGACCCTAAGAACGGCAAACCGCATCGAGCGCTACGTGTTCGTTACGCAGTACGAGGCTTTGGCATGAAAAGCGACGGCGTCACGGTAATCATAATGATGATGACCCGGTGCCTTGATGAGTTGCAGGGCGTGAAACATGGTGTAGATGAGACGAAAACCATCGCGGCTGCACGTCGCGCTCTCCTTGCGCTCGAGAACACGTTGACAGCTTTGATGCCATATTAGTACCCCATGTGGAGCAACATGCCTGATCTTACTCTAGAAGGAATATTCAGACTACCGGCGCCGGTCGYGGTCAAGGTAGCCGTACTCGCCTCAGAGACGCCGGTTCGTATTGGCGGCATGGATATCAGCCTGGTCATGCCCTCACTTCAACTTCTGAATAATGGGCCTATCCTGACAGCCCCCGCGATGAAAACGGTGCGGAATGATATTGACTGGGACGAACGCTACCGTTCCGTGGGGAGTGCATGGGGTAACGTGTCCCACTTCAAGTCAAACGATCCGCTAGGAGYCAATGGTAACGCGCTTGTCCGCGCCTTCGTAGTTCGGCACACCATTGCCACCGCGGATCAGCCCGAAAGCGTCAGGCGAAAAGAACGCGGGCAGAACCTGTACCAGGATATTGACGCCTGGTGGAGGCTCGCGGCCGACTGGGTTGAGGTGGTAGCGCGACAAAACCTTGATCCCCACTACGATGGGGCAAGCCGCCCGGGAGATGACCTCGAACTCTGGTTTAAGTACGGTCCCGATGGAGAGAGGGTGAGAAACCCTGCTCCCATTTCCCTCACCATGTCACCGGTAAATGCCTTGGAAAGTGATCGCTGGAAGGCGATACTTAAGGCAGCGTCAGACGGTCGCCAGCCGCCCACCGAACATTTGTTGCTCCGGGACGCCATCGCGGCCAACCGCCGCGGGCAGCGTCGGAGGGCCGTACTGGATGCGGCGACGGCGGCGGAGATGGCTCTGACCTATTTGCTGGATCAGGAACTTGCTGGACTACGGTCAGACGTCGCGGGCTATGTGATAGAGAAGAGCCGCCAGATCGGCGGGCGCGTTCAGGCGCTGAAAAATCTGGGAGTGCAGCTACCCGGAGACGCGGGCAAGCGGATCATGAGCTTTTTGGCGGAGCCTCGGAACACGGCAATCCACGGAGGCCGGGAGCCAAGCGTGGATGAGACGCGGGAAGCGCTGAAGGTCGCGGACGAGATCATGGAAACTGCATCCCCGCGCTCGGCGCTGCTTTAGCGCGGGACGGTCATCAACCCCAGCCGAATGCCACAGAGGGTATCCAACCCGTGACGGAACGTCCGAATTCGTTCCTTACATGTCCGATTTGCTGGTCAAGAACCATACCCACCAGGAGCGCCAAGGCGTCGGACGTGATGAGGGCGTCGGCCTCGGGGTCGCCGGACAGGTGGAGGGCCATGCGGCCAACGGTAAGCCCCGCCAGAGTGATCCGGCGGGGCAGGTTGGTCAGGGACGMCAGATCACGGWGATGCGATCCGGGTCAAAACGGTTCTTCGGCCCATCGGCCTTGGACAGCACCACGGCCTCGATAACGGTGGCGATGATGTCACGGCGCTGCTCCACCTCCAGCCGAGGCCAGGACGAGGCCACGTTGGTCAGCTGGGGGCCKGAGTGGGCGCGCAGCCAGTCGTTGCGCTCCCCCCGGAGCTTCGCCACGTCCCCCTCCAGCTCCTCCACCATCTGGAGGGCGCGGGTGCCGCCGCGCTTCGTCTCCCGCCAGGCGGCCATGATCTCGGCGATCTCCGCCTCKGCCGCCTTGGGCCACGGGCCGCTTTCGGCTTCCACGTCCCGGTTTGCCAGATAGGCCAGCACCAAGTTCGTGACCAGTTCGTCAACGTGGTGGCCGGTCACGGCGACGCTGCCGCAGCCACCAGCGGTGACGGGACGGCAGGAGTAGTGATGCTTCTTCCACCCCTTGTCCCAGCCGCCGGTGAGCCGCGCGCCGCAGTAGGCGCAGCGGATGATTCCGGACAGCAGATACTTCCGGCCGCCTATGTGGATGTTCTGGTTGCCGGTCCGAGCGGGGTCGCGGAGCTTCGCCACCACCTTCTCCCAGACCTCGACGTCCAGGATGTGACCTTGAAGGCCCATGACGGGCTGGCCGTCTACGGTGCAGGCGTAGCGCTGCTCCAAGGGAACCGTGGTCGGGCCGTGTACCCGGTAGCCCGCGAGGCGGGGAGACAGATACATGTTCTTCATCACCTGGCGCTGCCACTGGTGGCCCCGGGTCGTGAGAATGCCCAGCTCATTCCAGCGGCGGCAGAGCGTGTGCGTGCCGACCCCGGCAAGGATTTCGTCAGCACCGACGACGATCATGTCGGCCTCGGCCTTGCGGATGGTGCGCTTGTCCGGCTCCCAGCCGAAGGGCCGGTAGCCGCCCACGGGGACACCCGCCTTGGCGAGCTCGCGGTGGGCCGTCCGCACCCGCCGGGAGGTGTCGGCGGACTGCTGGTTCTTCAGGGCCACGACGATCCGGGCCACGGAGCGCCCGTTGTCCGTGAGGAGGTCAAGGGTGCCGCTGATGTCAATGACGGGCCGCCCGTACTGGACCACCACGTCAATGGCGTCTTCCAGGTGGCGCGGGTCGCGGGTGAGCCGGTCCACGTCGGAGACGATGAGGCCGTCAAGGGGCTTGCCGGTTTTGGTGGCTCCCCGCTTCAAGTCCTCCAGGGCGCCCTCGTACACCGGCCGCACCACCCGGTACACCACGGAAGTTATTCAGAAACTCTCTTGATTCTCTCGAAGCTCAGTATTCGCTCGGATTGCTGTTCGTTGATTTTCTGGAGGCCGACGGCTGCCTGGATGTCGGCATCGATACGGCCGAGGTCGCTGCGGTAACGGCTGGTGAGGATTCGCCAGTTCTTCGCGTGAGCGACTCCCCATTCGGCGGCGACCCGGACGGACGCGAACTCGGCGTTGAGTTGTTTCTGCCAGCCGGTCAGGGATGTTCCGGGCTTCTTCTTCCGCGGGGTGTGGACGGCGGGTTCGCCTTCGTAACCGAGGTCGGTCATGCAGCCACCGGAACGTCGCGCCACCCGTGTCCAGCCAGGGCGACGTCAAAGTAGGTACGGCGTGGCGTCTTGAGTTTGTGGTCGGCTACTGCTGGGGGTTGGGCCGCGAAGGGCCCTGGAACGCGGCAGACGCGGCACCTACAGGAAGATCTGAGTTCTCACGCAAAGGTCTTCCAGAAGCAGGTGCCGC
>NZ_MAQZ01000131.1:0-7989 GCF_001756285.1 Frankia sp. CgMI4 | reverse complement strand
ACCCCCCTCGTCTCGTGATCACAAGGTGGCCCCGGGCAGGCCCCACCTGCGTGGAACAGCCCGCCCGGAACCGTTCACGGCGCCCGCCGAGGACACGAAGGCCAACCCGGCAGGAACCGCCGCCGAGAAGTCCACCGCGTCAAGCCGGAGGCATCGAGAGCAAACAGACGGTTATCGATGCCGGACAGCCGTGCTCACCTAGACGACCGTTCCCGCGCCCGAACCGGCAGCCGAACGGCAAACGATCAGGTATTCATCCGGCAAACGATCAGAAAACATGTGGTCCACCAGGAAACACGCCAGACAAGGCCCACCGACATCACCGGATAGCAGTAAGCATCCGGCTACGCTTTCTCCCGGGAAATCCGGTAACCAGGGAAGCGAGACGTCATGCCCCCTCAGCCCAGCACACACCCGGGATGGAACCCCGGCCAGCTACGCCGCCACCGCGAACAACTCGGACTGAGCCGGGCCGCCCTCGCCGACAAGATCGCCAACATTGACCCTGTCGTGGCCAAGGAAGCGGGGTTCACCCCACCGGCCGCCGGCCCCGAGATGATCAGCAAGCACGAGCGGGGCGTCAACTTCCCCGGCACGTCCTACCAGGCGGCTTACTGCCACTTTTTCCAGGCCAGCGAACCCGAACTCGGATTCCGCTACCCCTACCCCCACGAACACAAAGACGATCATGCGGGGTCTGTTACACCACCGCTAGCCGGGATACCCTCACAACACCAGCCCACGCCGCAGACCGAGGGGGTGGAGACCGCGAACCGCAGAGACCTACTCAGCCTCACCGCCGCAGCCATAGGACTCACCGCCACCGGCACAGCCGCAGCGATGATCGCGCCCGCCGACAGGTTGGCCATCCTGGAACGCRCCACCGCCGGCAGCGGCGCGGCATCCGCGGCCGAAGGGGCCCTACAGGCCGTGGTGGCCGACTACCTGCACCATCCCCCCGCCGAGACATTGCGCCGGGCCATCGCGTTGCAGCAGCTCACCGACGCCATCACCGCCCAATACCCGCTACGGCCCGCCGACCAGGCCCGGGTCTGGCGCGTATCCGGTGTCGCCACCGGCATCCGCGGATGGCTGGAGAACAACGCCGGACACACCACCGACGCCCGGCTGTCCTTGCGGGAARCCCACCGCAGAGGCGAACTCCTCGAAGACAATCAGTTGATCGCCTGGACGCGCTTCATGCAGGCCACCATCGAGGACTACGCCGGCAACCCCGCCGGAGCCGAACAGTACGCGCTCGACGGCCTGCGCCACGCACCCAGCGGACCACAACGGGCTATCTTGCTGGTGGGCAGCCTTGCCGGGGCCCGCGCCGCCCATGGCGACATCCGAGGAGTTGACGCGGCCGTCAGCGAGGCCGAAAGCATCGTTAGCAGGCTGACTCCAGACGAGCGCGGCCCGCGAGAGGATCATCGTACCGTCGTTGACAGCCTTACCAGCATCGGATTGCCGATCTTCTCTCTCGACGTCGGCCGAGTGTATTCCCGCCTTGGCGAGATAGGCCGCTTCATGGAGGTAACGGCCGACGTCCGACCCGCCATCGAGCAGGGCAGTAGCTCACGGACGTCCGTGTTCCGCGCGGATGAGGCAGTAGCCGTTGCACGGAGCAAGTCRCCGGATCTTGACAGGGTGGCCGCACTTGCCCGCGAAAGTTTGCGTCTCGCTGGCCCGTTCCAGACCGCTCACATCGCAAGCCGGGTCAACGTCGTCCTCGCCGTGACTGACCGCGACTATCCCGCGATTCGATCATTGGCCGACGAGGCCCACACCTGGCGGATCAGCCGCAACAGGCCCATCGACCTCGTCTAACCGGATAACCTGCATAAACAGCAACGATGTTTGATCGTCGCTAATGTTCTGTACGGGTTCAAGGGCGCCCCTTCGGGGCGCCGGGTGGTTCGTGTCACATGTGCCGCACGCGCCGCGCCGAACAGGACCCGTCCGGACCCGCCGCGCGCCGGGCGGGGCCCGGCCTCCCTTCGGTCGGCACCCCACCCGGGCGCGTCGGCCCGGCCACCCGTTCGGAGCGTCGAGGAGATCAGGGAATGTCACCGGTCGAGGGGTGTGGGTTAGAAGCAGTGCTGCCGCGCCCACTCGCCCCACGAGTGCGCAGAGCGCACCCGCAGGACGAGCAGGCTTGCCCACGGAGCAACCCGGGTCAGGCGTCAAGGATGGTCACTGAAACCGGTCGAGTGACGAGAGCCAGCGCAGCTCACCGGGGGCCAGGACTACGGACCCGGGTCCTGGGTAGCCGCCGGGTGTGGCAGCTACCCAGGACAGACGCGGCCTAGGGCTGCTGACCGAGGATTACCGTTTGTTGAACGGTCTGAAGTAGACGATTCATGGTGTCAAGTTCGTCGAGGGTCGTGTCTGTGTCCTTAGCCATGTGTGTCAGAGACCACAGTAGGTGCATCACGTCGCGGCGTGGGCCGCGGTCGGGCGGGGTTTCGTCGCCGGATACATCCTCCGTCGTCCCGTACGCCCGCATCGCAGCGTCGAGCGCCGCACAGGCGATCGTCGCCCAGGTCTGCCCCGCTCCATTGTCGGTCGGGGCGTTCTCGGTGGGCAGCGCGGCACGGCGAGCGGTCATCGCGTCGTCTACCGTGCGTAGCAGCGTGTAGAGATGGGCGTAGTCATCCGGTGACATCCGGGGGGTTTGGAACAGGCCGAGTAGACGCACCAGCGGACCCAACGCGTGAGTCTGGGCAGCTAGCTCATCGTCCGGTATCGGGGTCTGGGCACGCCGGAGCAGGCGTCCCGCCGCCAGTAGCACGGCTTGAGCCACTTGCAGCCAGTAGGCAGCCGCGTTCACATCGCTCACACCGTCGATCAGACGCAGGTCGAGGCCCGGCAACATCAGCACAGCTTCGAGCTTCATCCCGTCGTGCCCGTCCCACGTGTGGACGTCGACCGCAATCGGACGGTACGACGGAACGATTGTGATCATCGGGTTGATGGTGGGTGTCCACCCGTCATGTGGTGGTGGCATGATGGCCATAGGTCACGTACTCCTGTGGTCGCAGGGGTTCGGGGCTCAGGCCCGGGTTGCGGTGTTGGCGCACCGTTCCGGGCCGCTTTGTTGTGTACCTACATCATCGCTAATTCGCTTTAGGTTGTGAACACATAAGATTCCCTCACAAAGGGCTCTGGCATCTTCACGGCATGGATCGGGCGGGTGTACGCGGTCGGGACGGTGGACGGCCCGCGGAGACCGAAGGGCTCCAGATTAGCGGTTGGGGTCATATGGCCAGGACCGCGAGGGTTTCCGCCGCGCCGGGGTTCGAGACCTTCCGGCCCATGTAGGTGGACAGGGTGATGGACGGGTTGGCGTGGCCGAGGACATCGRCGATCTGGCGGGGGGTATGCCCATCCCCATCGAGGAGGGTGGCAACGGACCTGCGGCCGAACAGGTGGGACGTCAGGCCGGGGAAGCCGGCATCSTTCACGGCGTCGCGGATGTCGGCCTGAGTGTTACTCGGGTCGCGTAGGCCGCMCATCTGCGCGGGGAACACCACCTCGTCACTGTTCTGTCCGTGGTGGCGGGTGCGCAGCATGGCCACGGCCCAGGCCGGGAGTAGCAACAGCCGGTGGCCCGCCTTCGACTTCGGACGAGGCTTGTTGATCAGACCCTGGCCGGTAATCCGCACCACGGTGGACCGGATTTCCACGGTGCCCGCGTCCAGGTCGACCGCGTCCCAGACGATCCCGCATACCTCCCCGATGCGCGCGCCGGTGGCGATGAGCATGTCCACAAGATCGGGGATGTCGCGGCGCYGCGCCCGTTCGTCGTAGGTGAGCAGCGCCCGCAACTGCCGCAGTTGGGCTGCGCCGAGCGCCTTGGATACCGGCTTCGGTTCCGGTCGGGTGATCTGCCCGGCGTCGCGGACCACGTTGCGGTCCATTGCGTCGAGCCGGGCGGCCATCGCGCACATGCCGGACAGCACTGTTCGCGCGATCCGCGCCGCACCGGGGCCGCTTTTGGTCGTGACCGCGCTGAAAAACCGGTCCGCGGTTCCGACCGTGACCTGTCGGGCCTTCACTCCGCCGAGTGCGGGGTAGACGTGCCGGTCGAGGGTGGTGCGGTAGGCCGCGAGGGTGTTGGGAGAGCGGTCTTTCTTCTGCTGTTCGGCAAACCACGCCTCACCGAGGACCTTCATAGTCGTMTCCGGTGTGATGTCGCCGTCGCCGACCGCGACCCGCAGCCGGTCACGCAGCGCGAGTTTCAGTGCCCGTGTGGCCGCCGCCTTGGAGGTGCCGCCGCGTTCGACTTCGCGGCGTACCCCGTCATGGTCGCGGTAGAAGCAGCGTGCCCGGGAGCCCTYCGCCGTGGCGCTGTAGAAGATCTTTCCGCCGACACCGAGATCTAGACTGGGACGAGCCATGYCACACCGCCGCATCCTTCGGGAGTGGAACGAACGCCCTCATACTAGCCTGATCGTCCCGTACTTACCCCGTACTTTGAGTGATCAATAAGGGTGAATGGCGGCAAATGACGATGCTTGCCTGCAAGCATAATCCGCAGGTATCAGCATGTTTTCGCGAGTAGCGACGGATAACGAATCAATGGGATTGCTAATCCGTCGGTCGTGGGTTCGAGCCCCACCCGCCCCACCCCTCCTGACCTGGCCTTTTGCAGCGGCCAGGTGGCCGTGGAGATCAACAACGGGCCCTGGTGGTGACGTGCTGGTGACGTTGCGACCGCAACCATTTTCCGAGCCTCCTCCGCTGGTTGCGGAGAGTGGCCGTGGCTGGTGAGGGTGCCTCGGTGCCGGTCGATGCGGACGAGCTCTTGGTGGCCCTCGGCGGCCCCGCCGCGGTCGTGGGGATGGCCTGGTCTACCGGCTGTTTGACCGATCTTGACCGTGCGCGGTTGGTGTGGCCTCCCGCGCTGCTGGTGGATCAAGAGCCGATGCGGTCGGTGCGACCGGAGTTTGCTGCGAACCTGACCCGGGGTGTCCTACAGGTCGAGGCCAGGTCCGTTGGCGGGGGGTGGTGTGGGGTCGTCCAAGCTGTCGGGTTCCACCTGGCCGGGTGGGTGTCGGCGGGGGACGATGTCGGCGGCGGCTTTGGCCGCGGCGCGATCCGCGTCGGCGAAGACCGAGGTGTAGACGTCGCCGGTGAAGTGGACGGAGGAGTGTCCGAGGAGTTCGGAGACGACCTTGAGGTCCTTGGTGGCCCGGTAGGTGAGGCTGGCGGCGGTGTGCCTCAGGTCGTGCAGTCGGATCGGGGGCAGGGGGCCGAAGGCGAGCGCGGTCTGAATGGCGTCTTCGGGCATGAAATGCCGGGCGGCGAGCTGGTCGACGGTCCAGCTGTGTTCGGCGTGCTCATGGCGGATGGTGGCGAATCGGGTGATGAGCCGTTCGAAGCGTTGCGAGACGCCGTTGGGGGTGAGCCTGCTGCCATCGGGATGAGTGAACATCCGTCCGCTGTCGACCCAGGCCTTACCGTAAGCGGCGCGTTCCTCGTCTTGGYGCGCCTGCCAGGTGGTGAGGACGTTTTTTGTAGCCGGGTCCAGGCTGACAGTACGGTAGCCGGCGTCGCTTTTGGGTTCGGTGTATTCGTCGCCGTCCAGGTCGAGGTTGTCGTCGGCGCCGGAAACGGATCCGGGGAGGTTGTCGAGGATGTAGATACTGTCGTCGTCGATGTCGATTTCGGTCCAGCCGAGGGCGACGGCTTCACCGCGACGTAGGGCGCGGTGGGCGATGAGATGCCACAGTGGGTAAAGGCGGTCGGCGACGGTGAAGTCGAGGAAGGCACCGGCCTGCTGCGGGGTCCAGACCATGACGGGGGAGGGCCGTTTACCGGTGCGTTCCCAGGCGGCGATCCGCGGTGCGGTCCAGACGAGTGGTCGGGGCTTGCGGGCCTTGGGTAGTTCGACGTGTTCGGCCGGATTGACGCCAAGTTTCTTACGTTTCACGGCGCTGTTGAGCGCGCTCATGGTGGTGGCGTGCACCCGGCGTAGCCGGGAGGCGCTGAGGGGCCGGYGGTGGTTGGGGTCGTCTTTGCGGACTTCGAGGAGGCGGACGAGCAGGGGTGAGCGTTTCCTGCCGTGCAGATCCCGGCCGATGAGCCGCATGGCGGCGTAGAGCTGTTCGATGTGGTGGTCGCGCAGGTCAGCGAGTCTGAGGTGTCCYAGGCCGGGTTTGAGATAGAGGCGGACGTGCTCCTCATACGAGCGGCGGGTGGACGCGGCGAGACTCGCCTTTCCATCGAGCCAGTCGTCGAGGTAGCGGGCGACGGTGAGCCCGGTGTCGTCGGGCCGCCCACCGCCATGGAGTTCGGCCAGGGAACCGGTCAACGCGACCTCGGCCTCCGTCTCGGTCTCGAACGGTCCGCCGGTGGTGCGCCGCCGCCGCCCATTGGGACCGGGTGGGACGTCGTGCATGTACAACCAGGAACCGTGGTCCGACCGGGGCAGTTTCGGACACCGGGCGCCGTAATCCTTGCCTGTCTGGGGATCGCGGCAGCCGCACCGTTTGAACACCGRTCCCCTCACTGGACACCATCCGGGCAGCCTGTCCCGGGGGCTACCGCGGCCGAGGATGACGGGCAGCTGCGCCCAAGTTCATCGGACGCGGCTGGTGGGACGGGGCGGGGCATACGATTCATGCGCACCGACGGTCCGGGYTGGTGCCATCGCAGACGGCATSGTCGCGGCCCTCGGCAGAGACATCGTCGCAGGCGCAGGCATCCACATTGACATCGAGCGCGTCACCCTGGCATGGCCTCGGCATGGGGCTGTTGCGTTGTGAGGGGTAGGGCATACGAGGCTCTGGCCGCCCGGGCGGTCAGATGGCGCGGGCGAGCTCGGTGAGAACAGGCGACAGTATCGGGTGAGAATCGGCCTCGACGTCGAGTTCGTCGTAGCCGCGGCGGATGTTCTGGACTAGCCTGAGTTTCCTAGCTGGCGAATAACTTATGCCTCTTTGGCTATGATCGACGATCTGGTGTACGCCGGTCGACCTGCACCGTTGCGCGACCAGATCGGTGCGATTATGGCTTCAAAGGGTGTATTGTCCATATTGTGGCGTCGATCATCAAGAAGCGGCGGGGCGACCGGGTGTACCTGTGATCAGGACCGGCGGACGTCCATGGAGACCGGCGAACAGGCTGCCGATGATCTCATAATCCGTCGGTCGTGGGTTCGAGTCAGGCCTCTTCCAGCCAGTCGCCGCCGTGAAGCTCCGCTAACGAGGCCATCAGCGCCTTCTGCGCATCGTCCTCGGTGGGAAATGGACCCCTGACGGCCCGCCGCCGCGATCGCGGCAGATGCCGCCACCACGGGGTTGGGAACCTCGCCGGGCGCGGACGCCCGGCGCTGCCTGTGATGTTCGCGGCGGTCTCGGTGCCGGAGTAGTTGGGAACCTCGCCGGGCGCGGACGCCCGGCGCTGCCCGCGGACTCACATGTGGCCTCACCTGGTGTGAGGAGTTGGGAACCTCGCCGGGCGCAGCCACGGGCTGACGTCCACACCCAGCACGATCCGGCCGTCGGCGGCCCGCGGCAGCGGCAGCCCGGCCAGCGCGCGGCGCAGCCGGCTGATCTCGACCCGGCCGTGGTTGATCGCGCCGTACAACGCGCCGTGCCCTCGGCGGTGCTCCGCTGCCRGCGACAGGCCGACCAGGTCACGGACCGGGCCGTCCGCGCACAGCACGGCGTCGGTGAGCTCGAACAGGGCATCCGCCCGCCGGGTCAGACAGCCATAGAACTCCTGGCGGAACCGACACAGCACCCCAAGGTGCTCGACGATGGGGACATCGTGGGCCAAGCTGTCCTCCACGGCCTTCTGTCTGATCACGGTGTCTTTGGTGAGAAACCAGGATCAACAGGAGGCCGCTTCACGTCACGGCGACACGCCGGCCCACCCCAAACCACCAGCGACTATCACACAGAGTGACACCCGAAGGTTAAACGACAAGCTGAGAAGGTGTTTGAGAATGCCCGCTGGTGACGGTGTGTGATCTTCCGG
>NZ_MAQZ01000130.1:0-9352 GCF_001756285.1 Frankia sp. CgMI4 | reverse complement strand
CGGGCGGATGCGCAGGTGAAGATCCGTGGTTTCCGGATCGAGCCCGGCGAGATCGAGGCCGTGCTGTCCGGGCATCCCGCCGTCGACCAGGTCGCCGTCGTGGTGCGTGAGGACCAGCCGGGCCACCGGCAGCTCGTGGCCTATCTCGTGCCACACCAGGAGATCGGCGCGGCGGAGATCCGCGCCTTCGTGGCCGGGCGGCTGCCCGAGTACATGGTCCCCGCGGTGGTGGTCGAGGTGGCGGAGCTGCCGCTGACCGCCAACGGCAAGCTGGACCGCGCGGCGTTGCCCGCCCCCGACTTCGGTGCTCTGGCGACCGGGCGGGGGCCGCGCACCGCGGTCGAGGAGCGGTTGTGCGCCCTGTTCGCCGAGGTCCTGGACCTGGAGTACGTCGGGGCCGACGACGGCTTCTTCGACCTCGGCGGCGACTCGCTGCTGGCCATGCGGCTGATCGCTCGCATCCGCGAGGTGCTGGGCACGGAGCTGAACGTCCGCACGCTGTTCGCCGAGCCCACCCCGGCCGGTGTCRCGGCATCCCTGGAGACCCGCGGCGAGGACGACGACTTCGACGTCCTGCTGCCGATCCGCACCGAGGGGACCCGGCCCGCGCTGTTCTGCGTCCACCCGGTGGAGGGCATCAGTTGGCGCTACACGGGCCTGGCCGACCACCTGCCCGCTGACCTGCCCATCTACGGCCTCCAGGCACGAGGCCTGGCCCGGACCGAGCCGTTGCCGCGGACCGTGGCGGACATGGCGGCCGACTACTTCGAACGGATCCGATCCGTCCAGCCCACCGGCCCCTACCACCTGCTCGGCTGGTCGCTGGGCGGGGTGGTCGCCCATGCCCTCGCCACCCACATCCAGGCACGGGGCGAGCAGGTCGGCCTCCTGGCGATTCTCGACGGCTATCCCGCCTCCACCGCCGTACGGAGCCGGCCGGAGGACGGCCGGGAGGTCATGCCGAAGGTCCGCGGGAAGATGGACCAGCGGCTGGACCGGATGATCGAGCAGGTCGTCGGCCGTGGGGACGTCGGCCGCGGGGACGTCGACGGCGAGCGGCTGCGCAGGATCCGCTCGGTGCTCGACAACACCATGAGGCTGGGCGCGGAGTTCACTCCGGATGTCCTGCACGGCGACCTGCTGCTGTTCGTCGCGCTGCTTGACCGGTTGCCCTCCCAGCCCGCAGCCGAGGCGCCCACCCTGTGGCGGCCCTACGTCGACGGGCGGATCGACGGTCACGAAATCTCAGGAGCCCACCAGGAGCTCATGCAGGCAGAACATCTCGCGGAGATCGCACGGGTGATCACCGAGAAGCTGGCACGACACGAGAGGTGAGAAAGGTGCCGACGACAAGCATTCGACCGCTCCTCCGTAGCAAGCCGCGCATGTGGGGATGGACCTTCCGATGACCATCAGCCTCGACCGGCCGGAGCCCCCGGCCGCAGCGCTCCCGCACGTCCGGCCGATCGCCAGGATCGCGGGTGTCGGGACCGCCGTGACCGCCACGTCGTACACCCAGCGGGAGCTGCTCGACATCCTGGGCGTGACGGATCCCAGGGTCCGCTCGGTCTTCCTCAACAGCGCGATCGATCGGCGCCACCTCACCTTGCCCCCGGCCGACGCTGCCGGCCGCCGGGTCTGCGAGCCGCAGGGCGACCTGCTGGACAAGCACAAGCGGCTCGCAGTCGGCATGGGGATCGAGGCCCTCACCGCCTGTCTGAAGGACGCCGGCGCCGAGCTGGCCGACTTGGGCCATCTGTGCTGCGTGACCTCGACCGGATTCCTCGTCCCGGGGCTCAGCGCACTGATCATCCGCGAGCTGGGCATCGACCGGCACTGCAGCCGCAGCGACATCGTCGGCATGGGCTGCAACGCGGGCCTGAACGCGCTCAACGTGGTGGCCGGCTGGTCGGCGGCGCACCCGGGAGAGCTCTCCGTCGTGCTGTGCGTCGAGGCGTGCTCGGCGGCGTACGCGCTGGACTCCACGATGCGCACGGCCGTGGTCAACAGCTTGTTCGGCGACGGTGCCGCCGCGGTGGCCATGGTCGCCGGCACGCCAGGTCCGGGGGCGCGCATTCTGAAGTTCGCGAGCTGCGTCATCACCGACGCGATCGACGCCATGCGCTACGACTGGGACCGCGACCAGGGACGGTTCAGCTTCTTCCTCGACCCGCAGATCCCCTACGTGGTGGGCGCGCACGCCGAGCTGGTCGCCGACCGGCTGCTGGCGGGCACCGGCCTGCGGCGCAGCGACATCGCCTACTGGCTGGTGCACTCGGGCGGGAAGAAAGTCATCGACGCGGTCGTGGTCAATCTCGGGCTCACCCGCCACGACGTCCGGCACACCACCGGAGTCCTGCGTGACTACGGGAACGTGTCCAGCGGCTCCTTCCTGTTCTCCTATGAGCGGCTGTGCCAGGAGGGCGTTACCCGTCCCGGTGACCACGGGGTGCTGATGGCCATGGGGCCCGGCTCCACCATCGAGATGGCGTTGGTCCAATGGTGAGGGCGAAGGAGATCGTGCTGAGGATCGACGGCGCCCAGCCGTTGTCGGCCGAGTCGGTCCGCCGGGTCGCCGAGGTCTGCGACCGGGTGGAGGACTCCGGCGGGACCGCAGCCCTGGTCGCCCACGTGTCGGGCGCCCCGCGCGGCGGGGTGCCCGAGGACCTGACCGTCGGTCTCGTGACCAAGTGGGAGCGGGCACTGCGCCGGCTGGAGCGGCAGTCCGCGACGACGGTCGCCATCGCCTCGGGGGACTGCGGCGGGACGGCACTCGACGTACTCCTGGCCACCGACGTGCGCCTGGCCACCCCCGGCACTCGGCTGCTCGTCATGACCGACGGCGGGGCCACCTGGCCCGGGATGGCCCTCTACCGGCTCGTCCAGCAGGTAGGGACCGCCGCGGCTCGCCGGGCAGTGATGTTCGGCGCGCCGATCGACGCCGTCGAGGCGCTGCGGCTCGGGCTGCTCGACGAACTGTCCGACGATCCGGAGGGCGTGCCGGTGGAAGCCTTCCCCGGGCGGGAGCTGGCGATCAGACGGCAGCTGATGTTCGATGCGAGCACCACGAGCTTCGAGGAAGCGCTCGGTGCCCACCTGGCCGCCTACGACCGTGCGCTGCGCCGCGGGGCGGCATCATGACGGCCGGGGTCGCCGCCCCGCAGCGGGCGGAGAAGGCTCTGGCCGAGGCGGCCGAGCGCGCCGAGGAACGGCTCGCCGCGTTGCCCGAGCCCGCGGTGCGCTCACCCGAGCAGCGGGCCGAGGCCGCCGCCGTGGTGGACGGGATCCGCCTGCTGCGGGTCCGGTTCATGGACGCGCATGCCGACCAGGTGTACGACCGGCTCACGGCTGGCCGCACCATCAGGCTGCGGCTCGGTGAGCTGGTCGAGGCCGCCGCGACCGCGGTCCCCGGCCTGGTGCCCACCACCGGGCAACTCGCCGTGGAACGCGAGCGGCCGCAGAGAAACAAGGAAGGGCGCGAGATCGACCAGGGCATCTTCCTGCGGGYGGTGCTGCGCTCGCCGCTGTCCGGTCCGCACCTGCTCGACTCGATGCTGCACCCGACCCCGCGCGCGCTGGCGCTGCTGCCCGAGTTCCGCCGCACCGGTTCGCTGCGGCTGGAGACGGTACGCCTGGACCGGCGCGACGGGGTGGCCCACCTCACCATGTGCCGCGACGACTGCCTGAACGCCGAGGACGAGCAGCAGGTCGAGGACATGGAGACCGTCGTCGACCTGGCCCTGCTCGACCCGGCCGTCCGGGTGGGGCTGCTGCGCGGCGGGGAGATGAGCCATCCGCGCTACCGGGGCCGGCGGGTGTTCAGCGTGGGCATCAACCTCAAGCGCCTGCACGCCGGGGAGATCTCGCTGGTCGGGTTCCTGCTGCGTCGCGAGCTCGGCTACATCAGCAAGATCGTTAGAGGTCTGGTCGCCGGAGAGGGGGCGACCTGGCGCGGTGGCGTGATCGAGAAGCCGTGGGTGGCCGCCGTGGACACCTTTGCCATCGGCGGCGGGGCCCAGCTCCTGCTGGTGTTCGATCATGTCCTGGCCGCGGCCGACTCCTACTTCAGCCTTCCGGCCACGCGGGAGGGCATCATTCCCGGGGTCTCGGCGCTGCGGCTCAGCCGGTGCGCCGGGCCACGGCTGGCCCGCCAGGTCATCCTGGGCGGCCGCCGCATCTGGGCGACCGAGCCCGCGGCCCGGTGCGTGCTCGACGAGGTCGTCGAGCCGCACGAGCTGGACGCCGCCGTCGACCGGAGCGTGGCCCGGCTCGACGGGCCGGCGGTGGTCGCCAACCGGCGGATGCTGAACCTCGCCGAGGAACCTGTGGCGGAGTTCCGCCGCTTCGTGGCCGAGTTCGTGCTGCAGCAGGCGCTGCGGCTTCATGATCAGGATGTCATCGACAAGGTCGGCCGATTCGCCGGGAGCCTCGCATGAACGAGCCGCGGGTGCGCTACGCGAAGAAGGGCCACGTGGCCAGCATCATGATCGACCGGCCTGAGGTGTTCAACGCGCTGGACCAGCGGACTCACCAGGAGCTCGCCGCGATCTGGAACGACGTGGAGGCCGACGATGAGGTGTGGGTGGCGGTGCTGACCGGCGCGGGCGACCGGGCCTTCTCGGTCGGCCAGGACCTCAAGGAGCGGGCAGAGCTCACCGAGCGAGGCGCGCCCGCCACCTCCCTCGGTAGCCGGGGTCAGCCCGGCTGGCCCCGGCTTACCGAGCGCTTCACCCTGTCCAAGCCGGTGATCGCGCGGGTCAACGGGTACGCGCTGGGTGGCGGGTTCGAGCTGGCCCTGGCCTGCGACCTCATCGTCGCCGCCGAGCACGCGGTCTTCGGGCTGCCGGAGGCGCGGCTCGGCCTGATCCCCGGGGCCGGCGGCGCGTTCCGGCTGGCCCGGCAGCTTCCGCTGAAGACCGCGATGGGGTATCTGCTCACCGGTCGCCGGCTGACCGCCGCGACGGCACTGCGGTTCGGCCTGGTCAACGACGTGGTTTCCTACCCGGAGCTGGACGGCTGCGTCGCCGAGTGGACCGACGACATCATCAGAAGCGCCCCCCTCTCGGTTCGCGCCATCAAGGAAGTGGTGCTCAGATCTCTCGACATGCCGCTRCCGGAGGCATTCTCCGCCCGATACCACTGGGAAGAGCGGCGCCGGCACAGCCTGGACTCCGCGGAAGGGGTCCGAGCGTTCGTCGAGAAACGCGACCCAGAATGGGCTGGCCGCTGAGCCCGCGCCGTCCGCCGCCCACCGCTGGTGCGTCGTCCAGGAGAAAAGAATCCGTAATCGGGGGTGGGCGTCATTCCGGTTAACCAGCGGGCTGGGGTGGAAAGCGCGTCGAGGCGCAACGRACGGAGGGGCAAGAATGGACATTCATTCGATCGACCACATTGAGCTGTTCGTCGAGGACGCCGCGCAGGCTGCGGCCGAACTGTGCGATTCCTTCGGTTTCACCGTCACCGGCCGAGGCGGGCCGCGCACCGGGCTCAAGGGCTGCGAGTCGGTGCTGCTGCGGCAGTGCGACATCACTGTCGTCGTCACCGCCGCGACCAGCTCCGACCACCGCGCCGCCGAGTTCGTCCGTCGGCACGGCGACGGAGTGGCGGTCATCGGCTTCGCCGTCGACCAGGCGCAGGCCGCGTTCGCCGAGGCGGTGAATCGTGGAGCRGTGCCGGTCACGCCGCCCGAGACCCTGGGAACGCCGGGCGGCCGCGTGACCTTCGCGTCGGTGGCCGGGTTCGGCGACGTGGAGCACCGCTTCACCTCCCGGGAGGCGGTCGAGGGGCCCTTCTCGCCCGGCCTCATCGAGGAGACCGTCCCAGACCGCTCCAACGAAGGCCTGCTCAGGGCCATCGACCACGTCGCGGTCTGCCTGCCCGCCGGCGAACTGCACCCGACCGTACGCGCCTATCGGGACGTGTTCGGCTTCACCCGGACCTTCGAGGAGCGCATCGTGGTCGGCTCTCAGGCCATGGACTCCCAGGTGGTGCGCAGCCCGTCCGGCAAGGTCACCTTCACCATCATCGAACCGGACACCACCCGCGCCCCCGGCCAGATCGACGAGTTCGTCCGCTCGCACGGCGGGGCGGGAATCCAGCACATCGCGTTCCGCACCGACGACATCACGGCGGCGGTCCGGGACAGCGCGAAGCGCGGGGTGCGGTTCCTCACCACCCCGGCGAGCTACTACGAGGCGCTGCCGGCGCGGCTCGGCCCGGTCGGCGTCCCGGTGGAGACGCTGCGTGAGCTCAATATCCTGGCCGATCGCGACCACGGCGGCGTCATGCTGCAGATCTTCACCGCGTCCCGGCACCCCAGGCGGACCTTTTTCCACGAGCTGATCGACCGCCGCGGCGCCCACACGTTCGGCAGCAACAACATCAAGGCCCTGTACGAGGCCGTCGAACGCCAACGGGCCGCCGAGAGCGCCTGACCTCGGCCTTGGGGGAGTGAGCAGGTGGGAGCTGATCTCGTGCCCCGGCGCCTCATCGTCATCGGCGCCGGATTAATCGGCACCTCGATCGCCCTGGCCGTACGCGACCACGGCGCCGACGTGCTGCTGACCGACCGCGATCCGGCGGCGGCGCGGCTCGCCGCGGGCCTCGGCGCCGGGGTGGTGCTACCCGGTGGACCCRCCGCCTACCGGGGCGCTCCCGCCGACCTCGCGGTGCTGGCCGTACCGCCCGCCGCCGTGCCTGCCGCCCTGCGGGACGCGCAGAAGCACCAGGTGGCCCACGTGTACACCGACGTGGCCAGCGTCAAGCAGGCGCCGATCGCCGAGGCTGCCAAGCTGGGCTGCGACCTCACGGCCTTCGTCGGAGGCCACCCCCTGGGCGGCAGGGAATGGTCAGGGCCGCTGGCCGCCCGGGCCGGCCTGTTCCGCGGCCGGTCCTGGGTACTGTGCCCCACCGGCGAGTCCGGCGCGGCCGCCGCCGCCACGGTGACCGCGCTGGTGCGGGCCTGCGGCGCGCGGCCGGTCCTGATGGATCCCGCCGAGCACGACCGGGCGATGGCGGTGATCTCGCACGCCCCGCACGTGGTGGCCTCGGCGATGGCGGCCCGCTTCGTGGACACCCCGGAGACAATCATGAGGCTGACCGGGCAGGGTGCGCGCGACGTCACCCGGATCGCGGCGGGCGACCCTCGGCTGTGGCTCGGCATCATGTCGGCCAACGCCCATCCGATCGCCGACGTGCTCGACGAGGTGGCGCGGGATCTGGCACGTACGGCCTCGGCGCTGCGGTCCGAGGGGAACACCGCCGTCACCGATCTGCTGGTCCGCGGCCGGGTCGGGCACGGTCGCATCCCCGATCCACAGAAAGTGGAGGACAGCTGATGGAGACAACCCATTACCCGCGCAAGGAAGACCTGCGCAAGGAAGACCTGCACTCCAGCGTCGCCGATCCCGTCATGGACACGATGAACTTTCTCAACGAGGTCACCGTGCGTTTCCCCACGGCGATCTCGTTCGCTCCTGGACGGCCCTATGACGGCTTCTTCGACATCGAGCAGATCTTCACGCAGGTGCGGCGTTATCTCGATCACCTGGCCGAGCGGGGCGACTCGCCAGCTCAGATCCGCGACGCCCTGTTCCAGTACGGCCCGTCCGCCGGAMAGATCCRGAAGCTKATCGCCGAATCACTCCGGGTGGACGAGGGCATCGACGTGCCGCCGGAGTCCATCGTGGTCACGGTCGGCTGCCAGGAGGCGATGTTCCTGGCGCTGCGGGCGCTCATGCGGGACCCGGGCGACGTGCTGGTCGTCTCCAGCCCGTGCTACGTGGGGATCACCGGCGCGGCCCGGCTGTTGGACATCGAGGTGACCCCGGTCGAGGAACGGGCGGACGGGCTGCACTGCGCCGATCTGGCGGCCGCGGTCGCGGCCGAGCGGGCGCGCGGGCGCCGGGTCAGGGCCGTCTACGTGGTCCCCGACCACTCCAACCCCTCCGGGGTGACCATGCCGCTGCCGGCCCGGCGGGCGCTGCTCGACCTGGCCGTACGCCTTGACCTGCTGATCCTTGAGGACAGCCCGTACCGGCTGGTCAGCCCGGGCCCGCAGGTGCCGACGCTGAAGTCGCTCGATCCGGCGCGCCGGGTGATCCACCTCGGCTCCTACTCCAAGACGGTCTTCCCGGGGGCCCGCGTCGGATTCGCGGTCGCCGACCAGGTGGTGCGGGACGCCTCCGGAGGGACCGGGCTGCTGGCCGACGACCTCGCCAAGATCAAGAGCATGGTCACGGTGAACACCTCGCCGCTCAGCCAGGCCGCCATCGCCGGGGCCCTGCTCGCCGCCGACGGCCGGATCTCCGAGCTGAACGGCGAGACCTCGGCCTACTACGGCGACACCATGCGCGCCATGCTGCAGTGCCTGGACAAGCACCTGCCGGCCGAGCGGCGGGCCGAGCGCGGGGTGAGCTGGAACTCACCCCGCGGCGGATTCTTCCTGACCATGCGGGTGCCGTTCCGTGCCGACAATGCCGCGCTGACCCGTTCGGCGCAGGACTTCGGGGTTATCTGGACGCCGATGTCCTACTTCTATCCGAAGGGCGGCGGCGACCACAGCATCCGGCTGTCCACCAGCTACCTGACCCGCTTCGACATCGAGGAGGGCATCGCGCGGCTGGTCGGCTTCGTGGAGTCGCAGGCCAACCCGCCGCGCTGAGTCGGTTACCGCACTGAGTCGGTTACCGCACCGAGCCGGTTACCGGGGTGAGCCGGTTACCGGGGGCCATGGGTCGGCTGGCCGGGTGAAGCCTATGAACGGGGCGTGCACGATGACGAGGCGTGTCGTTCGGTCATCGAATCTGAGTGGACATTTTCAGGGCCGGATGTCCAACTGCTGAATCGGACATCTGGCCGGGTACCGCCTTGCTCTGCCCGTCACGGGTCGGTTACCTTACAGTGGGATGAGTCGTTATCCCCAAATGGTCGCCGACGGAGAGAGGTAATGGTCATGACCAATCCCTTCGAGGACGAGTCCGCCAGCTATTTCGTGCTCGTCAACGACGAAGGCCAGTATTCGCTCTGGCCGGTCTTCGCCGAGGTTCCAGGAGGCTGGTCCATCGTCCACGGTGAGGACTCCAGAAAGGCGTGCCTGGACYTCATCGAGGAGAACTGGACGGACATGCGGCCCAAGAGCCTCATCGCGGAGATGGCGGAGTACGRGACCGCCGACTGACGGCAGGTCTCGCCGCACCACTCGATACCGGACRGATGAGGCGGGGACGTCGATGCCTGGTACTGCGGACCTGACACTACCGGAGATGTTTCAGGCGCAGGTGGTCGCGCGGCCTGATGCGGTGGCGGTGGTCTGTGAGGATGTGCGGTTGACCTATGCGGAGTTGGATGCCGC
>NZ_MAQZ01000129.1:0-9682 GCF_001756285.1 Frankia sp. CgMI4 | reverse complement strand
TCGCAGGCACCACAGAGGGACGACGTCGGACCGGACGGCACCAACATCCTCATCAGGACAGGGTGCCGGCGCAAGCCGGCATGATCACTGACCTGGACCAGACCGCGTCCCTCCAAGACCCGCGCGGTGAGCTTGTGGCTCTGGTCGGGCCAATCTCGCGGCGGGCATCCGTCGCCAATCCAGCGGAGAACCGCGAGCTGGCGCTCGTTGGGTTTGGTTGGACGCGACACAGGACCACCTCACGGCGTCCGGCAAATTGRGCGGAATCAGGTAGATGAGTAGCTCACAGCAGCATCGCTGACGCGCAAACTACTCGGCCTCATCCGGATAGCCGGATCGTGGGGCCGCCGAATGCAGGAAGGACCTGACGCGGCAGGTAATGGGAATCGTCGAATCGTCGAAGCCGCGTATGACGACGATCATCCAGGCGCCCGGCGGATCCGCAATATTCTTGAGCGCTGCGGATAGCGTCTTTCGTGCAGGAGGCGACCGCAGGCACACRGCGGTATGGCGAAGCCGGGCGGTCAACATCGCCTGGCCAGACTCTGGATCTTCGTCGCGGCACGCTGTAGCACCGGGTGCTACGCTGGCATGGTGAGCACTCCTGAGATCACGCAGCGGGACCTGCGGTCGAGGTCGCGGGAGATCATGGACGCCGTCGAGCATGGGCAGTCGTTCACGGTCACTCGGGATGGTCACCAGATCGGGCAGCTCGTCCCGATCCGGCGCCGGCGCCGGTTCGTCTCGCGGCAGGAGTTCGCCGCGATGTCACGCAACGCACCTGACACCGGCCTGGAGGCGTTCCGCGCCGACCAGGAGGCCGCGGCCGACCACGAGGCGACGGATGCCTATGACCAGTGAGCCCGTCCGGCAGGGCCTGCTGGATACCAACATCCTGATCCTGCGCCGCTGGGTGAACGTGGCCGAGCTTCCGGACGAGATGGCGATCAGCGTGGTGACGCTGGCGGAGCTGTCCGCCGGGCCACACCAGGTGCGGCGTAACGACGAGCAGGACCTGTACGACGAGCATGAGGAACGGGCACGGCGGATGGAGATCCTCCAACGTGCCGAGAACGAGTTCGATCCGATCCCGTTCGACGCCGAGGCGGCGCGGGTCTACGGCCGGCTGACCGCGGCCGTCGTCGCCGCGGGCCGCAAACCGCGCCGCCGGACCGCGGACCTGATGATCGCCGCCACGGCGGTCGCGGAGGACCTTCCACTGTTCACCACCAACCCCGGCGACTACACCGGCCTGGAACGGCTCCTACGCACGGTCCCCGTCACGAGGCCGCCATTGCCCCACGAGAGGAAGCCCTAACCCAGCCGGGGCGGCGAGGCTGCTGCCATACGTCGATGGCGGACGTTTTCGGGTGTCACGGGCCGCACCCCGATCTGGCCAGCCGGATCCGGGAACCCCAGACCGACCATGACGACACGATCAACCCGGTAAGCCCAGCGCGACAGTCTGGGGCGCCGCAGCGATCATGGGGAGGTGTAGCAACGGGTGTAGCAACAGAGGCAACCGACCACGCACGTCGACGGCCTTCCACTTCCGTYCCCGACCGCCGGGAACGACGCGCCGACCGTCCCGGACGGTCCCCTCGCGTCCGGCGGGTGGGTGCCGACCGTGCCGCATGCGGGGCGCACCGATCCCTCGCAGGATGCGACGCGCGGACCGCRTGCCCGCCACGACCGGGCGTCGGTTCCGGCGTTCTGGACGGTGGTGGACGGGCGGGTGGTTRCCGGCCCGTGGGCGGACCGGTATGACRCAGTCCGGGCGGGGGATGACCATCCCGGTAGCGCCGTCGGCTACGGGGTGGTAGCGGCGGACGGGACGCTGACGAGCCGTTCCGCACCGGATGATCTCGCGTTTAATCGCCTGTGGTCCGAACAGGTCGCGCGGCTCACCGATGACCATGGGGGGAGGGTGCGCGCGACCCGGGACGCTACCGCGCTGCTCACGGTGCGGGTAGCGCGTGCGCTCGTGCTGGCGGGGGTGCCGGTGGCGGACACTACCGGGCGGGAGGCAACCGGCGGGGTCCTGCTTGTCCCGGTGCGCACGGGTGCGTACCGGGGGGTGGCGTTGGGGTGGGCTACCCATCCCCGGATGGCCACCATCCCCACGGCGAATCGGCCCGTCCCGGCCGGGGTGGGTGATGTGCTGACCTACGCGGTAGCGGCCACGCTCGACGCGCTGGGGTTCACCGTGCGCTACGGCAGGCAGACACGGGCGCATCTGGTCACGGCCGGACCGGGGGACGCGCGATGAGCGACGTGCCGACGTGTGAGACACCCCGTTGTGCCGCACCCGCACTGGTGATCGTCTCCGATGGGAGAGAAACGGCGTTGGCGTGCGCCCTATGCCACGAGGCCATGTTGCGGGCCAGCGGCGGAGTGATCCGTGGCATCGGTCTCGTCCCCCGGACCCCACGCCCGTAGCCGCTTGCTAGACGCTTACAGGAACAGGCCCCCCGCACCGGATACGGTGCGGGGGGCCTGCCGCATGTTGGGGTCAGTCGGTGGGGGGTGGGTCGGGGGGTCGGGGGCGTGGATGGTCCCGCATGGTGGCGAGCAGCACCGCGAGGGCGTTGATCTGTTCATCGGTCAGTGGGGGCATCGCCCATACGGCGCGGCGGATCGCCGTGTGTTCGTCGTCCGGTTCGTCGGCAGGGTGGTCCGGCGTGCTGGTCATCGCGGCTCCCTGACCCCCCGCCGGTCGTCACGTGACGACCGGAGGGGGGTTGCGGTTGCGCCGGGTGGGGGTCGGCGGGGGTGGTTCGGGACGGTCGCGTGGCACCCGGGGGTGGACGGCTACCRCGACCGTGCTGTGTTTGTTCAGATCACCGGGGGTGCGCGGGGTGCGGGCATGGGGTGTTGCCGCTACCTGGTCGCGGGCGTGGTGCTAGCGGGCGGCGTTCCCGGGGTTGGGTGCGGTGTGGCGGGGGTGGTCGCTGCGCGGGCGTGCGCGGTGTGGGTGTGGGTGTGCCCTACCCGCGTGTAGGGGTGCGGGGTGGGTCCGCCCGGTGATGTGACTGTCTGTGGCGATGTGCCGTGGTGTGCACGGGTGGGGGTGTGTGGGTGCCTACGCGCGTAGGCGCGCACGCGCGCGCGTAGGGCCGTGCATGCACGCCGGGGTGCACGGCGTTGCACGGGGGTGTGCACGGCGGTTCCGTGACGGTGGGTCATGGGCGGTGGGGGKTGGCGTGCCAACGGCCGGGCGCGGCCTGGCGCACTTTGYCGGCTTCCTGGATCTGCTGTAGGRCATAGTACACCCATCGACGGGACCGGCCGGTGGCGGTCACCAGGTCGGGCACGCTGGCGCCGTCCGGTGTTGCCGTGAGGGCAGTCCACAGGGCACTGTTGGGGTCGGGGTTATGGTCCGTGTGCGGCCCGTCCGACCGGGCGGGTAGAGCCGGTGGCGTGGGATAGCGGCTGATGATATCCGCCACGGTGTCGTCGTCTAGCAGGTAGGCACGGTGGGGTGTGGGCGTGGTGTGGTCGGGGTCAAGGATGAGGAACACGCCGGGAAGGGTGAAGGCGTCGGTTCGCCAACCACTTTTGTAGGCGCCTGCGCCGAGGATGAGGTCTGTGTCGGCGCGTTCCCGGACTCGCAGCGCTATCCGGACGTCCATCTGGCTACGGATAGCGCCGTTTMCCGTCGCGTCTTGGGTTGGTCGTTGCGTGGCAGCGATGAGCGTGACCGCGACTGCGCGGCCGAGACGGGCCAGGGAATCAGCTATGTCCAGTGCTTCCGGGGGGAGTTCCGCGAATTCGTCGACCAAGATCGCGAGTGCTGGGCGTTCCCGGGTGGGGTTCCAGGTCCTTTCCCCGCGCTGTGCTTGCTCGCGGGTGCGCCGGTTCAGTTCTTCCCATGCGGCGGTGAAGAGGGTTAGGGYATCGTCCGGTGTGGTCGCGAGCCTGCCGAGTGATTGCGCCCACGGGCCGAGTTCCATGCCGCCTTTCAGGTCCACTCCCCAGACGGTCACATCGTCTGCGGGAATGAGCCCGGCGAGGATCGTGTTCACCAGGCCCGATTTCCCCGCGCCGACGACGCCACCGATGAGGACATGGCGGCGGAGGAGAAGAACGGTTACGGCCGTGCCATCCTCGGAAACGCCGATAGCAATCGGTTTGGTGATCGTCGCGGGGTGGTCGTGTCCGGGCCAGGGGTTCGGGCGTGCCAGAGGATCGGTTTCTGTCACTCGGACGATGACATGGTCTTCACGGTCGGGATCGGCGGTCACCCGTACCGAGTTTGGCCGGACACCGAGCATGGAGGCTATTTCGTCGCTCCGGGCGATGGCGCTACGGGCGGACATGCCACGGCGTAGCGCCACTCGCGCGGTATATCCCCACGCATCTACTATCGCGGACATCACCCGTGAACCGGAAAGCCCCGCGTTTTCGGCGAGGACAGGCCACGCCTGCATGSTGCGCTCGACCCGGACCCGTTCACGTCGGCGCCGATGTGCCCACCATGGGATAGCGGCCACAGTGYCGGCTGTGACGAGCAGGGTGRGAAGGGGTGGGTGGCCAGGGCTGAGAATCGCGGCRGCTGACCACCATCCGGACGCGAGGATGGCCACGGTCACGGCGTAGGCGCGTTCGATCCGGCGCGGCATCCTGCGTGCTACCACACACGCCGTAGCCAGGCTGAACAGGGTCATCAGCACCACGGCACCGGCGCCCCACGCCCGGTGTGCCACCGTGGCGGACACCGCCAGGAACAGAGCGATATAGAACGGGAGAAATTCGCTGCGGAACCGCCAGAAGAAACCGGTGATACTGGTCACGGCCATCGGGCCGGAGTGGTTCTCCCGGAGTTTTCGTCGGGTGGAACGGCGCATGTAGCGGCGCATCCGCCGTATTTCCCGTGTCATCCGACGCTGATCGTTGGTGTGGGTTCGTGGCATGGCTTCTCTTCTCAGAGGAAAACGGGGGTGTCCGGAAGCCGGACACCTCCGCGCGGCCTACAGATGAATAGAGGAAAATATGCCGAAAATCTGGTTGAGAATGCCCTGAAACGTGTCCGAGAAATTGGACTGTGCGACGTAGAAACCGAGCGCGGCGCAGGCGAACGCTTGCCACGGGTTGAGGTCAAACGCGCGGATCATGACGATGACAACGATAAGAAGCAGGAAGAGAATGGAAAAGGGAATCATCAGTGGTTGGCCTCGTCTTCGTCATCGTCAAAGTTGGTGTCATAGGCGATGCCTGCCGCGAACAACCACAGATCCTGGGCGGTCAGYCATTCCGCGAGGGTCTTGTCCCGGTGGGCTTTCAGCAGGCTCTGTACGTACCGGATTGCTTCGATACCTTTTTCGTCCTGGCCCAGAATGTCCATGAAGATGTCGTGGAGGACTGCGCTTGCCGTATAGCCGTCCATATGGGTGTCGAAGGCGTCGGCCGCGCGCTTCTCAAGGACGGCGAGCTCGCGATCATCGAACACGGCAGTCACCTCGCGAAAGGGAAGGGAGAGGGGAGAAAGAAAACGCGGGAATGGCACGGCCAACCGGCGTCGGGCACGGCCGCGGGCGGTATTCATGCTGCAGGTTGTATCCGGCTAGGACGCCTAGCAGAAAAAGATCGGCGAGCCAGACTGCAAGGGCTGTCCAGAAGAGAACGCGGTGCATTCTGGTCACGGCTTGTGTGTCCACTTCGTAATAGCCCGCGCGGCCAGAAGAATGAAAATGATAGCGATGAAGTACTTGCCGTATCCGGGTGTGGATGTCGTGGCCGCCCACGAAAATGTCCAGAGGGCCAGGGAAACCGGCACGAACACCGCGAGGAAACGCCACAGCGGCACGGCCAGAACCAGCAGGAAAAGGAATAGAAGAAGTAGGAACACAGGAACTCCCGAGGGATGGGGGCAAGCCTTCGGGGCCGTTTCTGTCAGCCCCGCCGGACACCGCCCATGTTTCCCGATGAAAAGCCGCACCGCAGGTATTAGACCGGCAAATCCGGGGGGTATTAGTGGCTGGGAGCCGGAATTCCGGGGGACCGGACCCGGACCAAACCCGGAACGATCATCAGCGCGCGGACACCCCGGACTCAACCCTGACCAAACCCGGAAAAAACCCGGATGCGTGAGCGTGCGATCACTGGCCTGCTGTGTGCAGGCGCAACGGCGTATGCACGGGACGACGGGAAGACGGATCATGACGGGCGATGACCGCCAACGGCGACTCATAGAAGATCTTGGGAGGCTTGCCGATCACGGCGTCCGGGGTCCCGAAGACATCATCAACGCCGCGCCACGCCTGCTAGCCCTCGTGGCAGCGCAGGGAGGCGAGTGGGCGCGCGCGCGGGGGGTCGTGAGGCTGCTGCACGCGGCCACACAGGCACTCGGTCACCCACGCGGGTCAGCCCTGCGGGCACTACTCGCGCTGGACCCCGCGCCGCGTGGCATGGGAGTGCGGCTCACAAAAACGGAACGGCGCCACRCCGCCAGCGTCTACTACCGGATTGAGGGAGACACCTTCCGCAAGACACACGAGAAAAACCTGATAACCGCGCTCGCGATCGAAATCGACCACCGACTCACCACCGGGCATGACACCACACGCGGTGATCATGCCAGAGACGGRCACGGCCGCATRCCATCCACGCGTCCYGGACCCAAAAACCCACCGCCACCCGCAAGCACCTTCCGTCCCCTTGCAAAGAGGGAAGCAAAAGGAGGTCCGTGATGTTCAGCCGGTTCTACCAGGAGCCCGACGGAAAAATCCCCTGGTATTTTATCGCCGTAGTCRTCCTTTTCGTCGCCGTGCCGTCCGTTATCGCCGGAGCATGGCTAGGATGGCTCACCCGATAATATGTCCAGGCCTAATACGAGAGGCATAACACACTACCCAGTTGATTTCTAGGAGACCGCACGGACCGGGGCCGCCCGGGTTGGGGTCGCCCGTCGGACCGGGGCCGGCATGGGCCGGGGTCGCCCGTATCGCTATCGATGCAGGTCACAGCGGATGCACCGGACAAGACGACAGCGTGTGGCGCCGCTACGCTCCCACCCGCACCGCTACCGGCAGGCACCGCGCCACAGGCAGAGCCTCACTCCGATAGAGACGCGACGAGGCAGCYACTCTCTGTTGATCATCTGCTCTACCTCGTAGGTATCCGACAGCAGGTCGACGCGGGTCACAGTCGGATCTTCGACCAGCGCACGCCGGGCCGCRTCGGGAAGGTCCATCCTTCGGGCCTTCCACGCAGGAACGTAGTACAACGCTCMGGCCCTACCAGGCGCCGCGATCAGCCGGACGAACGGCATGAGCCCCGACTCACCTCACCCTGCCCCCGCGAGGCGGTATCGGCGACCGGCCGTTCACCATCGAAGATCTGCACCCGTTCGACCGCCGGAAGCATCCGCAGCAACCGCGAGGCCAGCGCCGGAAGGTCGGCGTTACGGAGCACGTCCGGACTCGCGATGGTTGCGGACGGCCCTCGATCATCCTCATAACGAACCAAGATCTTCAACATGGCGGAAGGTCCCTGATCGCAGCTGCGTTCAGCATCCCCCGCACTCCAAAGCAAGAAGATCGCGTGGCTTCTCCGCAACCAGAACGCGTGAGCCCGCGTCGTCCRTCAGCTCCACGGACGCCACCCCCGGTTCCTCCAGAGCCTCGCCCACGATCCGCCGCAGACCGGCCGCCACGACCGGAGCCCACTGCATGTAGGTMGTGGTCGGCGCGGCCCCCTTGTAAACGATCTTTATGTACGGCATCCCGTCCCCCTCGCGGCTCACATGGGTGTCCCCGGGCGCACCGGCATCGTCGGCGGCAGCACACCCGGGGACGTCTAGGTAGGGCACCCCGTCGTGTGTAGCCCAAGGTGACCCGAAGCGCCCTACGACAGAACATGACAGATAGCGAGGGACGCGGTCACCCCCCGCAAGGGACATGCTGGGACGTTCTAAGATCGAAACGTCCCATGCCCTCGGTCTCGGGAGCCGCAACGTGCCCAACGAAAGATTGCGAAYCGCRCTCACTCGCCGTAGCTGGACACCGCCCACGCTCGGTGAGGCTCTGGGTGTCGACGCGAAAACGGTTGAACGATGGATCACGAAGGGGCGGACTCCGCACCGAACCACCGCGATGAAGGCCGCGCGACTACTCGGGGAGGAAGCGACTATCTATGGCCCAATGTGGGTAAGCGTGTCGCCATGGATGAACGACACGGCGAAGTCGTCACGGTCTACACGGAGCGAAGCGCCGTCCCGAATGCTCTGTGGCTCGCCCTTCTACAAGAAACTTCGAGCGTGCTCGATATCCTCGTCTATGCAGGTCTACACCTACCTGAAGCCAACCCGTCCTGGGTGCCGGAAATCCAGAGGCGTTGTGGCGATGGGGTGCAAGTACGCATCGCGTTCGGCGACCCCGAATCAGAGGAAGTGCGAACGCGCGGAGAGGAGGAAGGGGTTGGCGCTGGGATGGCTGCGCGCATTAGATATGCGCTCTCCTGGTATCAACCGATACTCGGAGTAGAAAACCTTCAGGTCCGCTTTCATGCAACGGTGCTGTATAATTCGATCATCCGATTCGACGATCAGATGTTGATCAATCCGCACATCTACAGCATGCCCGCATTCCGCGCCCCGATTGTCCATCTGCGTAAGATCGACGGCGGACCCCTGTTCGAGACCTACGCTGAATGTTTTGAGCGAATTTGGGCGCAGAGCCGAGTGCTGGAAAACAAGGAGGGGTGACCTGTGCCTCGTGTTGACTACTTGAACGATCCCGAAGCTCCAGCGGCTAACAGCATTGTTCYGGCTGTAAGTGCGATCGTTCCCGATAGCGAAGGACGGATTCTCCTGATCCGTCGTACCGACAACGGATATTGGGMCATCCCTGGCGGGGGYGTTGAGCCTGGCGAATCAGTCAGGCAGGCTACCGCGCGTGAAGTCATGGAAGAGACCGGGATATCCTGCGAAGTAACCGGAGTGGTTGGGATCTACTCCAATCCTGGCCACGTAGCGGCCTACGACAATGGYGAGGTGCGGCAACAATTCTCCATCTGTTTTCGAACCAGGATGACCGGTGGTGAACCTAGAACGAGTGACGAATCTTCACAGGTGAGGTTCGTAGCAATTAGCGATCTCCCTTCATATAAAATGCATCMGTCGATCCGACTGCGAGTTGATCATTATCTCGAAGAAAGGAGTGAACCGTATATTGGCTGATAGCTGGTAATATTAATAGGTCGACACGCTCGGCGAGGCCCGACGCTCGGCGAATCGTCGCAGGTCAGTGATCATGCCGGCTTGCGCCGGCACCCTGTCCTGATGAGGATGTTGGTGCCGTCCGGTCCGACGTCGTCCCTCTGTGGTGCCTGCGAGCCCGTAGGTCAGTGTGGCGCGGAGGTCCTGAGGAATCCTGTCCTGCTGCCACGAGCGCGTACCTCAGAATCTTTGATGACAGGCCCTCCCCGGGCGGTCCGTGTGGATCACTGATCGTAAGGGAAGGAGGCGGTCTTTCATGGATGTGCTGATCGACCGGGTCGCCGGGTTGGACGTGCACCGGGACACGGTCGTGGCGGCGGTCCGGGTTGGCGGGCGTGGTGGCGGCCGGCGGGGGGAGGTGCGGACCTTCGCCACGACGGGAGCGGGACTGACCCGGCTGGCCGGGTGGCTGTCGGAACAGCGGGTTTCTCTGGTGGGTATGGAATCCACCGGCGTTATCTGTAG
>NZ_MAQZ01000128.1:0-9706 GCF_001756285.1 Frankia sp. CgMI4 | reverse complement strand
CATCGCGCACGGGGCGCTCCGCCTGCCCTGACGCCGATAAGCGCCAAGCGCACCGCCTACCACCCGAGCTGAACAGCTACGGGGAGCCAGGAGGTCCACACGGAGACGAAAAGAGCTGGAGGTTAGCGTTTTCTCCGCCATCGATGAATTCCTCTCGACCAGGCGTTGAATCGGATCGCGGATTACCGGCGGGYCGGCGGTTCCCGGCGGGGTCTAGACGTGGGGACGCGCGGGAGATCACCGGGTGGAACCTGCCGGGAACCGCTGTGCTGGCATGGGACGCGCTGGCATGGGACGCGCGGGTATCGGACGCGCGGGCGATGGCGCGCTCCGCGGCCGGCACGTTCTCGTCGCGCAGCAGGTCGGCGAGGTAGTCCGTGACGCTGTGATAGGTGCGATCCGCATACCGGTGCCGGTATCCCCCGCCTTCCTGCGGATCGGCGAGCAGCAGATCGTGCAGCGCGGCCGGCGGGTTATGATAGAGGAACTGCAGCACGGCCGTGTCCCGTTCGGCTTCCAGGAGCTGCTCGAACGGCGTCCGGGTGAAATCTCCGATGAACAGTGCGGTGCCGCGGAACTTCTCGTTGAGATTGGTCATCTCGCAGGTGGCTATCACATGCCCGCGCGGGTTGACGCCCAGTTGCAGACTTCCACAGTCGGGGAGCCGGTCCGGCGTGAACCGGCTGTAGTGCCTGGTGAGAGCCGCCATGACTTCCGGGTCGTTGCCCTCGGTGGTCAGGCTGTTGKGGTAGACCGTCTCACCGCCCAGGTCCAGGTCGTCCAGCAGCTGGGCGTCCACGTCGGGCAGGTGGGAGGCCACCCAGCTCAGCTCGTGCACCATGCCGAGGTCGGCGCAGGYCCGGCGGAGGTGGCGCAGCCGCTCGACCGGCACGAACGGCAGGTGAAAGGCGCTCGCACTCGGGAAGATCGCCTGGACCCCGGCCTRCTGGAGACGGCTCACGAGCGTACGGGCGCGTTCGGGGGTGYGGGCCCAGAAGCCGTTCGTGTTGAGGGAGACGTAGTACCCGAGATCCGTGGCGGCGCGGGCGAGCGCACAGGTGTCCTCCGGATGAAGCATGATCTCGCCGCCGCCCAGGTCGAGGAACCTGCGACCGAACCTGGCTGCCGTCCGCAGGATTTCTATCGCGGTGGCCAGGTCGAACCTCTCCCGGCGATGTGGACTCGATTGGACCAGGCAATGTGCGCAGGTCGCGTTGCAGGCATAGGTGTAGATCAGGTACACGCGCTCGTGGTTCCCGTAGGTGTAGCACACCCCGGTATGCGGATAGACCTGTTCCAAAATTCCCCCAAACCCATTGCTTTTACCTGGGCGGATTCGGCCGCGAACGAGCGATCTCGACAAGTGCGGGAACGCCGTCGGGAACTGTCGGTGGAGAGCAGGGTTGTCTCCCGGCAACGATTGCGTCACTGTAGGACAACATGGCGAGATTGGTCAACTGTGGCTCACCGGCTTCATCCGCGACGACGGCGGGTGACGTTGAGGTGGAACTGTGACTGGCGTAGCAACCAGTTCTGCGTTGCCGGGGTCCTGTGGAGGGCATGGTTGTCCGGGATCAGGCACGGGTCGTACGCGGAGGTACTGAGGCGCCGATCCGCTTCAGGAAACGACGGGGAACTCCCCGTGTCGGCGCCGCCGGTCGGGCCGCGGGTTGCCCGTGCCATTGTTTGCGCTGGTCAGGTCGGGTCTTCGCGGTCAGKGGTGGGACGGGGCGGGGTTGTGGGGCGGCGGGGTCGGCGCCGGGCGGCGGCGATCCCGGTGTGACCCGCGCGGCGGACGGGGCCGATCATGTCGTGACGGAGCGTGAGTGCGGTGTGGGGCCGGTCGCCGGCCCGGGCTCGGGAAGCCATCTCACGGAACGTCACGTCCCTTACCTGTGAGGCTGCCGTCCCCCGTCGTGCTGTCGTCTTTCTGTCATCCGGCCCCTCCGGGGCGGGCGGCGCTACGGGCGGGAGCGGCCTGTGGGGGCGGTCACACCGGCGGTCATGGGAGACGACCGCCGCGGTCCTGACGCCCGGCCCGGCCTGGTCGTGCGGGCGTCGCGGGTGACCCGCGTCGCGCGGCGGTGTGGTGCTCGAGGTGCACGCCCCGTCCCGGGCAACCCCGGCAGGGCAGGATCCGCAGGGCGCTCCTAGGATGGCCGACGCAGGAACGCGGCGCCGCCGCGTCGGCGGCGGAGTCGGGCCGGAAAGCGGAGTCGGGCCGGAGAAAAGCGGAGTCGGGCCGGAGAGGAGTGCCACCGTGCCGGGCACGCTCTATCTGGTCCCGGTGCCCATCGGGGACCCCGGCGACATCACCGCCCGAGCCGTCGACGTGCTGCGGCAGGTCCCGGTGGTCGCGGCGGAGGACACCCGCAACGCGCGGCGCCTGTTGCAGCCGCTCKGGACGTCGCCCCGGTTGCTSAGCTACCACGACCACAACGAGCAGGAGCGGGGTCCCCAACTGCTGTCGCTGCTGCAGGAGGGCGCGGACGTCGCCGTGATGTCGGACGCGGGCACCCCGCTGGTCAACGACCCCGGCTACCGCCTGGTCGCCGCGGCCATCGAGGCAGGGATCCCGGTCCGCCCGCTGCCGGGGGCCAGCGCGCCGGTCACCGCGCTCGTCGGATCCGGCCTGCCGGTACACCGGTTCCACTTCCTCGGGTTCCTGCCCCGCCGACCGGCCGCCCGCCGGGCGGCCCTGGAGCAGGTGCGCGGTCTCGACGCCTCCCTGGTGCTGTTCGAGGCGCCACACCGGATGACCGAGTGCCTGGCCGACCTGACCGCCGTGCTGGGTGAGCGGCGGGCGGCGCTGGCACGCAACCTGACCAAGCCGGACGAGCAGTTCATCCGGGGGACGCTCGACGAGGTCCGTGCCGTGCTGGCCGGGGAGCAGCCGGTCCGCGGGCAGTTCACGGTGGTCGTGGAGGGGGCGGGGACRCGGGCCGCCGCCGGGGAGACGGAGCTGGCCGACCGCGTCGCCGAGGCGATGCTGCGGCACGGAGCGGGTGCCCGGCTGGCCCGCGAGGTGGTCCGTGAGGTCACCGGCCTGCCGCGCAACCAGGTGTACGCACTGGTCGGGGAGGCCGAGGGCCGGGTCCGGTCCGGTACCTGCCCGCCCGCGGGTGGACCGGCCGACTAGACTGGTTCTGAGATGCCGAGGATGAGTCCGCCCGTCATGCCTGTTGTGCCGGCTCCCGTGCTGGCGACGCCGCACGGGACGGTCGAGCTACCGACGTTCCTGCCGGATGGCACCCGGGCGGCGGTGCGCAGCACGGATCCCCGTGACCTGCGCGAGGTCGGGATCGAGGCGGTGATGTGCAACGCCTTCCATCTTGCCCAGCGGCCCGGTGTCAGGCCGGTGAAGCGGGTCGGCGGGTTGCGTCGCTTCATGGCCTGGGACGGCGTGGTGGTCACCGACTCGGGCGGGTTCCAGGTGCTGTCCCTGCTGCGGCGGCAGGGGCAGCACAGCGCGATCCGCCCCGGCGGGGTGGTCTTCCGCAATCCTGCCGACGGCACGAAGGTCGAGCTCACCCCGCAGCGGGTGATCGAGTGGCAGTTCGGGCTGGGCTCGGGCGTCGTCATCGCGCTCGACGACTGCACGGGTCCGGAGGACTCGCCGGCCGAGGTGGTGGCCTCGGTCGACCGCACGATCCGCTGGTTCCGCGACACCCGTACCGCCTTCGATCTCCAGTGTCGGCAGCGCCGGCTGGAGAACCCGCCGCTGCTGGTCGGTGTGGTGCAGGGCGGTGCGGATCCCGACCAGCGCAAGCGCTGCGTGGAAGCCCTGGTGGAGGCGGGCGCGCAGGGGTTCGGCTTCGGCGGCTGGCCCCTGGACGGCAACGGCGTGCTCGAACGGGAGATGTTCGCCCTGCTCTCGGCGTCCACGCCGCCCGAGGCCCCGCTCTTCGCGCTCGGGGTGGGCAAACCCGAGCATCTCGTGGCGCTGTGCCAGATCGATCGCCGGTGGGTGTTCGACTGCACCATTCCCACCCGGGACGCACGGCATGGTCGCCTGTACGCCTTCAACAACGCCCCGCTGGCCGCCGACGGGTCGTTCTACCAGAACGTCCACATCCTGGACGAACGCAACCATCGCATCGACGAGCCGATCTGTCCCACCTGCGACTGCCCCACCTGCACCCGGTACGGCCGGTCGTACCTGCACCATCTCTTCCGGGTCAGGGACGGGCAGGCCGACCGGCTGGCCACGCTGCACAACCTGCGCTTCTACACTCGACTTATCGAGCAGCTGCGGGCGGGCGGGCGCGCRCTGGCAGCCGGCCCGGCCGAGATTGGGGACGACGACACGTGACGGTGAACCCGACCCGGGGCGCGGTCGGAGGGACGGACCCCCGACCCGCCGCGGTGGTGCTGTTGAGCGGGGGGCTGGACTCGGCAACCGTGCTCRCCATCGCCAACCAGCAGGGATTCGCCTGCCACGCGTTGAGCTTCCGCTACGGCCAGCGGCACGAGGTCGAACTCGCCGCGGCCCGGCGGGTGGCCTCCGCGCTCGGGGTGGTCCGGCATGTGGTGGTCGACATCGACCTGGGGGTCTTCGGCGGGTCGGCGCYGACCGACCCGACCATCGCCGTCCCGGCGGCCGGAACGGCGGAGGAGATCCCGGTCACCTATGTCCCGGCCCGGAACACGATCTTCCTGTCCTTCGGGCTGGCCCTGGCCGAGACCGCGGGTGCCTGGGACGTGTTCATCGGCGCGAGTTCGGTCGACTACAGCGGCTACCCGGACTGCCGTCCCGAGTACCTGGCCGCCTACCAGGCGATGGCCAACCTGGCGACGAAGGCCACCGTGTCGGGTGAGCGCACCCTGTCGGTCCATGCCCCGCTGATGCACCTGAGCAAGGCGGACACGATTCGCCTTGGTCTCTCGCTCGGGGTTGACTACGGGCTGACGCACAGCTGCTACGACCCGGGGCCGGACGGCCGGCCCTGTGGGCGGTGCGACTCCTGCTCGCTGCGGGAGCGTGGTTTCACCGAGGTGGGAGTCCCTRACCCGGCGGGGGGCTGRCAYGGTTTATCGGATCAAGGAGATCTTCTACACGCTGCAGGGGGAGGGCGTGCGGTCCGGCCGCCCGGCGGTGTTCTGCCGGTTCGCCCTGTGCAACCTGTGGACCGGGCGGGAACGCGACCGTCACCGGGCGGTGTGCCAGTTCTGCGACACCGACTTCGTGGGTACCGACGGCCCCGACGGCGGCGTGTTCGACACCCCGGACGACCTGGCCGACGCCGTGGCCGCGCGGTGGCCGTCCGATGCCCCCGGGGCACTGCCCTACGTGGTCTGCACCGGCGGTGAGCCGTTGTTGYAGCTCGACACCCCGGCCGTGTCCGCCCTGCACACACGAGGTTTCGAAGTGGCCGTCGAGACCAACGGCACCTGCCCGGCGCCGGCCGGGCTGGACTGGGTGTGCGTGTCCCCCAAGGCGGGGGCGCCGCTGCGGCTGACCACCGGTGACGAGCTGAAACTGGTCTTCCCGCAGCCCGGCGCCGGACCGGAGCTGTTCGCCGGCCTGGAGTTCGGCCATCACCTGCTGCAGCCGATGGACGGGCCGCACCGGGAGGCCAACACCCGGGCGGCGCTCGACTACTGCCTGGCCCACCCACGCTGGAGGCTCAGCATTCAGACCCACAAGATCCTGGGGATCCGCTGATGGAGATCTTCCGCGAGTTCACCTTCGAGGCCGCGCACCGCCTGCCGGAGGTGCCGGAGGGTCACAAGTGCGCCCGGCTGCACGGGCATTCCTTCCGGATCGCGATCCAGGTGGTCGGCCCGGTCGACCCCCGGGCTGGATGGGTGATGGACTTCGCCGACCTCCGGGCGGCGTTCGCTCCGCTGCACGACCAGCTGGACCACCGCTACCTCAACGAGGTGCCGGGCCTGGACAACCCGACCAGCGAGAACCTCGCCCGGTGGATCTGGGACCGGCTGGCCGGCGAGCTCCCGCTGAGCGCGGTCACCGTCCGCGAGACCTGCACGTCGGGGTGCATCTACCGAGGTGACGAGCCGGACCGGACACCGGCGTGACCCCGCCGGGCGCCGACCAGGAGGCCGTGGCGGCGGCCGCCGCCCGGATCGCCCGTTCGGCCAAGTACCGGGGCGTGCACCCCGAGACCATCGCCCATGTCGTGGAGCAGGAGGCGAGCGCCGGGGGAACCGGCCCGGTCGAGCACCGGGCCCGGGTGCGGCTGCACCGGGTCGCCGCCCTGCACCTGCTGAGCGGGCGGACAGCGGTGCTGCGCCGCGAGGTGGCACGGTTGCCGACCGGCGATCCGCAGGCCCTGAAGGCCGGCTGCCGGGCCGTGCTGGCCCGGCACGTCTCCACCGCCGAGCGCCTTGYCGACCTGGACGACTTCTACCCCGCGCTGCTGTCGATCCTGCCCGCCCCGGACACCGTTGTCGACATCGCCTGTGCGTTGAACGTCCTCACCGTCCCCTGGCTGCTGGAGACCTGTGACGCCACGTACACGGGCTACGACCTCAACGCCGACTTCGTCGAGATCGGCAACGCCTTCCTCGCCATGGTGCATCCGCAGGGCTGGGTGGTCCACCACGACGTGGTGGCCCAGGGTCCCCCACCGCGGGCCGATCTGGCACTGCTGCTGAAGACCTACCACTGCCTGGAGGACCGTCGGCGGGGCAGCGGCCTGCGGCTGGTCGAGACCGTCGACGCCCGGCACGTCGCCGTCTCCTTCCCCACCCGGGCGATGAACGGGCGGCCGGCCGTCTTCGCGCCGCCGATGCAGGAGGAGCTGGAGCGGCTGGCCGACCGGCGCGGCTGGTCGGTGGACCGGGTGCGGCTGAGCACCGAGGAGCTGGTCGTCCTCGGCCGGTCGCCGCAGGACATGTCGTCGCCCGAGGCGCTCCCGACCCGGGCGCACCAGGGCTGAGGATCGGCGGGTTATGCTCGTCAGCGGTGCCGGTGTGCKGGAACGGGAGAGGGAGCGTCGGTGATGCGGCAGTGGCCCTGACGAAGCTGGGCAACCCGGAGGCGAAGGCCGACCGGTCCCTGGAGACGTTCCCGATCGACGACACCTCGCAGGAGATCAGGATCGACTGCCGGGAGTTCACCTGCCGGTGCCCGATCACCGGCCAGCCGGACTGGGCGACGATCCGCATCGACTACCGGCCGGGCGGGCGTGGTCTGGAGACCAAGAGCCTCAAGCTCTACCTGGAGACCTTCCGGGAGGAAGGGATCTTCCACGAACACCTGGCCACCCTGATACGTGACGATCTGGTGGCCGCGCTCGCTCCGGTGCAGCTCACCGTCACCGTGAACTTCAACGCCCGGGGCGGCATCGCGCTGGCGGCCTCCAGCACCTACCGTCGCGAGGCCTGACCCCGCCCCTGCCGGACGGTCCTGGACCTCGGCCGAGCTCACCAGCGCCCCTACGACGGCACGCACCGTGTTCGTCGGACGGCGCTCCTGCCCGGAGTGCCTCCCGCGCGGAGCGCGGTCACCCTGGTCGACGGCTGCCGCGTTTTCGCCTCCGGACTCAGGGTCACTGCCCGGGGGTGCGGACCGCCGTCGGCATCGCGGCGTGGGAGACGCCACGATCGCCAGCGGCTTCTCCTTCTGAGCCACATGGCCGGAACGGCGCCCGGATGAACATCTTCCCCTCGTCGCTGACACCCCCACACGTCAGCTGATAAACCAGTCTTCCGTCAGAATCCGTGCCGACCCATACGGCCAGAGAAAAGTGGCATGTCAGCGGCTTCGCCACACCTGTCAGGGAAAAAGCCAGCCCGTCGGAGTTGGCTCAGAACTGCCTTTCGTCGGGCCGACGCCGGGCCGAAGGCAATCCCCGCCGCCTTCTTCCAAAGGAGCCGCTGTGCCATGAGCGTTTTCCATCCTCGGTTCTCCTAAATTCCTTCGTGCGTCAGGACGAGGATGGCTTGGGAAATTGTGCCGACGCGGCGGGGGCAGCCGCGGTACCGGTCGAGGACATGCCAGTTCTTGAGGACGGCGAATCCTCGTTCGCCGACAGCGCGGGTGGCCGAGAGGCTGCGGTTCTTCTCCTTGTCGGCGTCGGGTAGTTCGGCGTTCTGGGGTTTCTTGCGGGGGGTGAGGAGTTGTTCGCTCTCGCCGCCGACGTAGCCCTTGTYGGCGTAAAGGTAGATCGTCTCCGCCTGGTTGATCAGGTGGAGGATGTTGTGGGACCTCGCGGCGGTGATGTCGTGGGTGGATCCGGGCAGTCCGTCGGAGATCCAGATCATCCGGCYGTAGGGGTCCATCAGGCCCTGGAGGTTGACGCCGTGGTGTTTGTGTTTGCCGGAGTAGTAGAGCCTGTTGTGGGCGCGGATCCGGTTGATGCGGATGACGGTGCCGTCGAGGATGAGGAAGTTGCTCCGGCACCAGGCGAAGGCCCAGACGGCGGCGAGCAGGGTCCGGCCACGGCCGGCGAGCAGCGCGACGGCCTCGTGGACGTAGCGGCACACAGTGGCCACCCCGACCTGGAATCCCTCGACGAGGCGGGTGTAGGTGTCTCCGTTGCGCAGGTGGGCCAAGGCAAGAAGTGCCTGGTCACGGGCCGGGACCTTGCGCCAGTTCCCGTGGCGTTCGCGGTCGTCGGCGAGCAGCGCCGTCAGAAGGTGTTTGAGATCGTCGTTTAGATGATTCTCTGTAGCGGTCGGGGTCCGGGCCGCTGGGCGGGGGTGCGCCGGTCGATGCGGCGGACCATGGTGGCGATCATGGCCCAGCGGATGAGGGATTCGGCGTGGTCGGGGCGGCGTTCGTAGTCGCGGGCGTGCCGGCGGTAGCCGGTGATCCACGACCACGTTCGTTCGACGACCCAGCGACGTGGCAGGACGGAGAAGCCCTTCTGCCCGGCGGGTTTGCGCACCACCTGCAGGGTGAGGGTCAGGATCCGGGCGGCCCAGTCCATGAAGACACCCGCGAACCCGGCGTCGGCGAATACGAGCCGTAGCCGCCGGCCGGCGAAGAAACTGTCGAGGAGGAGCTGCCGGCCACTGGCGGTGTCATGGGTGYTGGCCGGGACCACGAGCACGGCCAGCAGCAGTCCCATCGTGTCCACAGCGATGAACCGCTTACGACCGTTGACCTTCTTGCCGGCGTCGTAGCCGCGGGAGGAGGCGGGCACGGTGTCGGCGCCCTTCACCGACTGGGAATCGATGATCCCCGCCGACGGTTCGACATCGCGTCCTTCCGCCCGGCGGGCCTGCTCCCGCAGCACGTCGTGAACACGTTCGGTGACACCCAGATCGTGCCAGAGGGCGAAGTAGTAGTACACGGTCTGCCACGGCGGATAGTCCGACGGCAACGCCCGCCACGCACACCCCGAGCGCACCACATACAGGATCGCGTCCACCAGATCACGCCGATCATGCTTCTCCGGCCGGCACACCGCCGCCGGCGGCGGGAGCAACGGCCCGACCAGAGCCCACTGCGAGTCCGACAGATCCGACGGATACCGATGACGGTGAGCATGCGCCATCCGTCCACCGTCAGCCCCCAGCCACCCCCACCCGGCCATGATCCGACGAGTGCACCCCCATCGCGCACCCCGGAAGATCACACACCGTCACCAGCGGGCATTCTCAAACACCTTCTCAGCTTGTCGTTTAACCTTCGGGTGTCACTCTGTGTGATAGTCGCTGGTGGTTTGGGGTGGGCCGGCGTGTCGCCGTGACGTGAAGCGGCCTCCTGTTGATCCTGGTTTCTCACCAAAGACAC
>NZ_MAQZ01000127.1:0-9769 GCF_001756285.1 Frankia sp. CgMI4 | reverse complement strand
AACACCCCCGGCAACGTCCCCACCCCAACCCCAACCCCAGTGTCATTCCACTCCTCCACCACCCGCACCCACTCAGCCGCACCCAACACCGGCACCCGACCCACCAACACCCCCGGATCCGCCGCCACAGCCTCCAGCAGCTCCACCAGCGACCGGGCGAAGCCTTCGGCCGCCTCACGCGAGAAGACGTCCGGCCGGTGCGTCATGCGGAAGCCGAGCCGCTCGTCGGGCAGCACGGTGAGGCTGAGCGGGTAGTGAGTCGCCTCAAGCCCGCCCACCGCCTGACTGATCTTGAGACCGTCCTCGCCCGGAGCCCGCCCGGGCGAATCGGAGGGGTAGCTCTCGTAGGCGAACAGCGTGTCGAAGGTCGCCCCCGCACCGGCCAGCCGCTGGATCTCGGCCAGCCCCAGGTACTGGTGAGCGATCAGAGCCGACTGCCGGTCCTGCAGGGCCGCCAGCATCGAGGTCACCGGCTGGTTCGGGTCCAGCGACACCCGCACCGGCACCGTGTTGACGAACAGCCCCAGCATGTCCTCCACACCGGGCAGCTCGGGCGGACGGCCGGCCACCATCGCCCCCAACACCACATCCGAGCGCCCGGCCAACCGGCTGACCAGCATCGCCCATACGCCCTGGATCAGGGTGTTCAACGTCAGCCCATGACCGCGGGCCAGGCCGCGCAGCGCCGCCGTCAGCTCCTCACTCACCGAGAAGCGCACCCGACCGGGTTCCGGCGAGGCCTGYGCCGGATCGACCGCAGCGACGAGTGTCGGCCCGTCGACCCCGGCCAGCTMCTCCTGCCACGCCGTACGGGCCTGTTCCCGATYCTGCTGCCCCAGCCAGGCCAGGTGATCCCGGTAGGGCCTCACCGGCGGCAGCCCGTTCAGTCGCCCACCGCTCCGGTACACGGCGAACAGCTCACGCAGCAGCACCGACAGCGACCAGCCATCCAGCAGGATGTGGTGGACGGTGATCACCAATCGATGCCGCCGCGCGCCGAACCGGATCAGCAGGAAGCGCAGCAACGGCGGCGCCGCCGGGTCAAACCGGCGGCCGTGCTCCTCGGCCGTCGCCTCGCCGGCCCGCGCCTGTGCCGTGGCTTCCGGCAGCCCCGACAAGTCCGTCTCCGACCAGGGCAGCTCCACCTGCCTGGCAATCACCTGTACCGGCTGGTCCAGCGCCGCGGGCTGCCGGAACCCGGCCCGCAGGTTGGCATGCCGGTCCAGCAGCCGCTGGCCGGACTGCCGCAGGATCGCGGCGTCGAGCGGACCCTCGATGTCCAGTACGGCCTGCAACGCGTAGACGTCGGAGCCCTGCTCGTCATACAGGGCGTGGAAGAGAAGCCCTTCCTGCAACGGCGACAGCGGCCACAGATCCTCTATCTCCAACTGAGCCACCGTGCTTCTCCTCTCGAGTTCCGCGAAGGTGTCAGCAAGAAGGACGTCAGGCGCCGACCCTGTCGTCGACCGAGTCCGTCGCCTGCCCGGCGAACTGGGTGAAGTACAACTCCGCATAGAGCCCGCCCGCCGCCAGCAGATCTTCGTGCGAGCCCTGCTCGCGGACACCGCCCGCGTCGATCACCAGGATCTGGTCGGCCTCCCGGATGGTCGACAGCCGGTGYGCGATCACCAGAGAGGTACGGCCTGCCAGCGCGCTCTTCAGGGCCCGTTGGACGGCGGCTTCGGACTCGGAGTCCAGGTGAGCGGTGGCCTCGTCGAGCACCACGATCGACGGCGCCTTCAGCAGCAGCCGGGCCAGCGCCAGCCGCTGCTTCTCACCGCCGGACAGCCGGTAGCCGCGATCCCCGACGACGGTGTCCAGGCCGTGCGGCAGCGCGGAGATCAGATTCCAGATCTGCGCGCCCTGGCACGCCCGCACGATCTCCTCGTCGGTCGCGTCAGGCTTGGCATACGCCAGGTTCCGCCCGATGKTGTCGTGGAACATGTGCGCGTCCTGGGTCACCACCCCGACCGTGTCACGCAGTGATTTCAGCGTGAGGTCCCGCAGGTCGTGACCATCGATCCAGACTGTCCCAGCGATCGGGTCATACAACCGGGAGACCAGATGGGTGATCGTGCTCTTCCCGGCGCCCGAGTGGCCGACCAGCGCGGTGAGCTTTCCCGCCGGAGCCCGGAAGCTGATCCGATCCAGCACCATCGCGGTGCTCCCGGTGCGCTCGGCGGACGGCAGCGCGATCGATTCGAGCGAGGCGAGTGACACCTCGTCGGCGGTTGGGTAGCGGAACGACACCTCGTCGAACTCGATCTCCGGCGCGGCCGACGAGGCGGACGGCAGCGCGATCGCGCCGGGGCGTTCGGCGACGAGCGGCCGCAGGTCGAGCACCTCGAAGACCCGGTCGAAGCTCACCAGCGCGGTCAGCACGTTGAGCTGGATGTTGGAGAGCTGGTTGATCGGGCCGTACAGCCGGTTGAGCAGGACCGCGAAGGCGGCAAGGGTGCCGAGCTGGAAGTCGTCGTGGATGACCAGAACACCGCCGATGCCATAGACCGCCGCGGTGGCGAGCGAGGCCACCATCGTCATCGCGACGAAAAACACCCGCCCATAGACGGCGGTCCGCACGTTGATATCGCGGACCCGCGCCGCCCGGTCCTCGAACTGCCTGCTCTCGGTCTCGGGCTCGCCGTAAAGCTTGACGAGGATCGCGCCCGCCACGTTGAAGCGCTCGTTCATCATCGTGCTCATCTCGGCATTGAGCTGCATGCCCTCCCGGGCATACCGCTGCAGCCTGYGGCCGACGACCCGGGCCGGCAGCATGAAGCACGGGACGAGCGCGAGCACGACTATCGTCACGACCCATGACAGGTAGAACATCGTGACTATCACCAGGACCAGCGACAGCGCGCTGGACACCAACACAGTCAGCAACTGCGACATCGCCTGCTGCGCCTCGATCACGTCGGTGTTCAGCCGGCTGACCAGCGAGCCGGTCTGCGCCCGAGTGAAGAAGGCGATCGGCTGCCGCTGCACGTGGGCGAAGACCCGGGTCCGCAGATCATAGATTATCTGCTCGCCAAATCGCGCGGAGAGCATCCGCTGAGCGATTCCCAGAAAGGCATCCAGAAGGGCGAGTGCCGCGACGACCGAGGCGACTACGACGACCAGCCTGGTGTTCTCCTTCAAAATGCCGTCGTCGATGAGGAACTTGAGTAGCAGTGGATTGGCCGCAATACTCGCGGCCTCGAGTGACCCGGCTGCCAGCAGCAGCACCAGGCGCCACCGATAAGGCTTGGCATAAGGCAGGATCCGGCGCATTGTACCCGGCCTGATCTGCTGCCGGGTAATCGGTCGGTCACCACCCACCCCGCGGATCATCATGGGGCCCGGAGCTCCGAGCGTCATCACCGACCTCCTAAACACGGGACCCGAAGTAGTGGCCGCGGTATCGGTTCAACCGTACCTAGCGGAGTTTGCGGCAACCACTGTCCAACTGCCGAAAACTCACGGTGAGCCGTATCAGTGCCCAATGAGGCCGGGAYGGATGTCGGCCAGCGAAGGTGTGCCGGTGAGGGTCATCGCGTCGGTGAGTTCCTCGATGAGAATGCCCAGCACATGAGCTGCGCCTTCCTGCCCGCCGACCGCCAGGCCATGGAGGACTGGCCGACCCACGAGCACYGCGGCGGCCCCCACCGCCAGGCAGGCCAGCACGTCCCGGCCCCGCCGGATGCCACCATCGACCAGGACCGGGCAACTGCCCGCCACCGCCGCCACGATCTCCGGGAGTACCTCGAAGGTCGCGGGGACACCGTCAAGCTGGCGGCCCCCGTGGTTGGAGACCACGATGCCGTCCACCCCCGCACGTACCGCCCGTTCCGCGTCCGAGGCCGTCAGGATGCCCTTGACCAGCAGCGGCAACGAGCTGATCGACCGCAGCCAGTCGATCACCGACCAGTCCAGGGTCGGGTCGAGCTCGGCGCTGGCGTGCGCGGCGGGCGAGGAGAAGCCATCCCCGTCGAGGTTGACCGGCATGATAYCCGGAGGCAGCCGGAAGTCGTTGCGCACGTCGCGCAGCCGGCGGCCAAGCCGGGGCGCGTCAACGGTGAGGACCAGCGCATTCATGCCCGCCCGCTCCCCGTGTTCGATCAGCCGCTGCGTCCGGAAGCGGTCACGGAAGCAGTACACCTGGAGCCACAGCGGGGAGCCTGCGGCCGAGACCAGCTCCTCGAAGCGGCGCCCGGCCATGGTGGAGACGACGACGGGCATCCCGACCGAGGTGGCGGCCCGCACCGTGGCCAGTTCCCCATCTGGGTGAGCCAGCGTGTGGAAGGCCATCGGGGCGACAGCCAGYGGCGCCGCCCACCGGTCACCGAAGATCCTGGTGGCGATGTCGGGGTCGGACGCGCCGCGCAGCACGGTTGGCCGCAGCCGGACGTCGTCGAATGCCGCCATGTTAGCCGTGAGCGTCCGTTCCTCCCCGGCGCCGCCCGCGCAGAAGTCCCAGACCAGACGGTCCAGCCGGGCGCGGGCCAGGTTCTCGTAGTCGCCGAGCGTCAACGCGGTCATCCCAGCCTCCGAGATCACTGCGCCAGATCAGGGCGCAGCGCGCTCGCGCCGCGCAGATACACATGCCTGATCGGCGGGCGCGCCCCGTCGACCTCCACATGCGCCATCAGCCGTACGACGCGCGGCAGCGCCCCGGGCACACCGATCTCGCTGGCGCAGATCATCGGTACCGTGTGAAAACCAGCCTTCCTGGCGGCCAGCGCGGGGAACTCGGCGTCCAGATCCGAGGTCGCGGTGAACAGCACACTGATCACGTCGTCGGTCACCAGCCCGTTGYGGATGAGCATCTCGGTGACCAGCTCGACCGTCGCCTCGAAGATGTCCTCTYGCGCGTTCGCCCCGACCTGCGTGGCACCGCGGATCGCTCGCACAGTCATACCCCGCAGCGTCGCTCGGATCCAGACTCACAACAATGGCGTCCAGCAATTTTCCGCCAGCGCCATCGGATGCCTTTTCGACAGTCGGCAAGAACGGTTAGAGCGATATAATCGTTCACGGGAGCGCTCCRTGGCCCAGCGACGGAAACGGACCTCCTGAAAKAGCCCCGAATATCGGTTCGAATCCGATTCCGGGTACTCTGCATCTTCTCTTCACCCGGGTTATACCCACGGTGGCTGACGGCACGCGGCCGATGTGGTTGCCCGACCCGGCACGGAGCCGGGCCGTGGAACTGGCACAAGGCCGTAGAACTGGCACGCACCAGCGGCGCCATCTTACTGGGCTGACATCCACAGAACCAACCGGCCCACACAGACAACCGGCCCACACATGGTGGACCATGTGTGGGCCGGTTGCTTTTGGACGCGACCGGTACGGCCGGCCTAAGCGTCGGTGGGCAGCCAGAACATGCCGTCAGCCGACGAGACCAGACCGCCGGGGAACAGCGGGGTCTCCGGCTCGGCGTCCTCACCGAGCAGCGCGCGCATCTGCATCTGCGAGCCCTCGTGCATGACCCCGCGGATCACCTGCGACTTCATGAACGGCACCATGCTCTCGCTGTTGTTGGCCACGAGCGCGTCGACCGCGGTAGTGAAGTCGGCGGTGTTGGCCTGCAGCCGGAGGGCCAGGGCGTCGGCGTCGGTCAGCGCGGATTCCCCCGACGACACTCCGCCGATCAGCTCGACGAATGCCTCCAGCTCGGGCTGGCTGTTCCCGGTGACCTTCTTGGCCTGCCAGAAGTAGGAGTCCTCGCTGTGATGCATCTCGTAGAACGACACCAGAAACTCGTAGAACACGCCGTACTCTCGGCGGTAGCGGGCCTCGAACTCCTGCATCGCGGTCTTCTCGTCCACAATCTCGGCGAGGACGCTGTTGATGGACCGGGCCGCGAGCAGCGCGCTGTAGGTCGCGAGGTGCACGCCGGAGGAGAACACCGGGTCCACAAAGCACGCGGCGTCGCCGACCAAAACCATCCCGGGACGCCAGAAAGTCGTCTGATGATAGGAGTAGTCCTTGCGTACCCGGAGCTGGCCGTACTGCCCGGTGGTGACMCGCCTGGCCGGCGCGAGGTAATCCGAAATCATCGGGCACTCCTCAATKAGCGCCTTCATGGCCTGCTCGGAGTCACCCTGGACCTTCTCCGCCATTTCCGACCGTACGACCGCGCCGACGCTGGTCAGCGTGTCGCTCAGTGGGATGTACCAGAACCAGCCGCTGTCGAAGGCCACACACAGGATGTTGTTCCGGTTGGGCTCGGGCATCCGCCGGCCGCCCTCGAAGTAGCCGAACAGGGCCAGGCTGCGAAAGAACTCCGAGTACTGCCGGGTGCCACCAACCCGATGGTAGATGCGGCTTTTGTTGCCGGTGGCGTCGACCACGAAGGAGGCCCGCGCCTCACGCCGGTTGCCGCCGTCGTCGGTGTAGCGGATGCCGACGACCCGGTCGCCGTCCTCGATGACGTCGGTGGCCGAGCAGCCCTCGTGTACCTCGGCGCCGACCCGGCGGGCGTTCCGCAGTAGAATCTCGTCGAATTTCGACCGTTCAACCTGATAGGCGAATGAGGTCGGCCCAGCCATCCGCGACGACACCGAGAAGGCGAACGTCCACGGCTCCGGGGTGGCCCCCCATCTGAAGGTACCGCCGCGCTTGAGCGGGAAGCCGGCTTTGGCCAGTTCGTCGGCGGCGCCGGTCAGCCGGCAGACCCCGTGGATAGTGGATGGTAGCAGCGACTCGCCGATCTGGTAGCGCGGAAAGTGCTCCTTCTCCAGGACAAGGACTCGATGCCCCTGCATGGCCACCAGCGCGGCCAGTGTGGAGCCGGCGGGTCCGCCGCCAACGACCACCACATCAAATTCCGCAGAATCTGTCACGGCCATCTCCCACCATTTTTTCCGAGCCCTTTAAGCCCGCTTGACCAAATTTTCAATCTAGTTTCGAATTTTCTCAAATAAATGTCAAGGACATTCTTCCGACAACGGCTCCGCCGCCTCCTGCGCGGCTGATACAGCCAGTACGGCTGGTTCCCCGCGACTCGGCGCCACCAGTATCAGCCGGCGATGAACATCGTGATCAGCGCCATGAGAACGAGCATGGTGAACGGTTCCCTGCCGCCGCGGCGAGCCCCATATTCAGCGCGATCAACGCCGGTGAATCCCGGTGTCCACCAGGATGGTGGCCAGCCCCCTGGTGGGGGTGYTGGTGGGAGTCCAGTCCGCTCAGCCGTGGCGCCGTGAGTCCTCTCCTATCGTCCAACCGCGCGATCTCGGCACTTGAACAGCGGCTGGCCATCCTTGCCGCTCGGGCATCTGCGGCAGACCGCGGCGTACAACCGGCGGTATTCCGCCGGCTCCTCCCGACGACGCCGGCTGATGGACGGGCTCAAACCTTCGAAATCGCCCCCGTATCAAAAAATCGAGGCGCTACATCCACTCTTTCGCTACTCTGCCTCCGAGGAGACACGATGCTCGCCGTCCCGGAGTTCCTCCGCGAGCAGGCACCATATATCAGCATACCCAGAGAAGAGATCGGCGATAGCTTCCCTACAGTGAGGTGGAACGTTTTCGATGATCTTTTTTTTCTCCCGAGCCGTGACCGTGCAGTAGCTCAGGACGTGAAGCACCATCCTTCCTACCTCGTTGTACCTCAGTGACGGATCCTTCCGCAGAACATCAAAGAGAGAGAAAAGTTCATCCAGCGATCTCCTCTCTTTTCGTCCCGAGCTGAGGCTTTTACGCATCGCCATGCGTCGCCTGAGGTCMACCGTGTCGACGTTCCGCTGCTTTACGGGGACCGGGCTTGCTCCCCGGAGAACTCGATTCTTTACGTCCGCCACCGTAGTCGGAGAGATTCCGGCTTCCCTTGCGATCTGCCGAAGAGAGGCGGCGGGATTTGCTTTGATCAGTTCGCTGGCCCGCTCCCTGCCCTCCACAAAGCTCAACGGCCTCGTACGCCCATCCATACCAATCCTGCTCGTGAACTGAGGGACACTTTCGGCCAGGCTCTGGCGGATTTCCGAGATTTTTTTCGCGGAAACTCCGACTACCGAGGCCACAGCTCTGTCCGACCACTGCGGACGGCACGCGATAATACGCTTCGCAGCGGCCACCCGATCCGCCATCGTGAGCGGCAGGCCATGCGTGACGTTTGCGGCGACCGCCAGGAGAAAAGCGTCTTCGACGTTGCCATCAAAGAACTGCAYCCTGATATCTTCCTCACCACGAATCGCGGCGGCCCGTAGCCGGTGTATTCCATCGACCACCCTCATCGATCCCCGATGCACGATGATCGGCGGCAACACGGCTTCCGTCTCGGCCAGTATCTTGACATGATGCCCGACCTCGCCGGCCACGCGAAGCGACTCGGAGGTGGTGAGTGAATTTATCGGTAGTAGCTCAACGGTGGTGTTCTGTAGTTCGTTCAGCAGTTTTCTCAGATAGGACCAGCCATCGCCTCCGCGCCCTTCCGTCCCGTTTTCAGAAATCACGTGCTCTTCCTTCCTGAAGAGTTCCAAGGGATAAATTTACGGGTAACTGTGGCGTGGATGGATGAGAACTATCCGCGAGGCTTGAGCCGAAAGATTCCCTCGTGACGAAGGCCAGGCGAAAGGCGCTCCGGCGGGCTTCCCGGCAGGAGGGCCGAAGGTCCACCGGCCCGGTGGGCACCCGGGCCGAACGGGTGGGGATCGACCAGGCTTGGCCCGGAACGCCATCCGGGCTCGGGACCGGTGTCCACACCAACTTCGGCCGCTCAACGTGGTCACCCAGATGACGCCGCCTGGTTGATCTTGAGCGTTTTCATGAACCTTGCCGAAGAGCAAAAGATTACCAAACAACAACGAATTTGATTACACATGAGTATTAATCCCACTAGGGTGGGCACCTACAGTCGACAAAGAATGTGGGTGACGGCCGGCAGTAAAAATCCGTGCTGTCTCACGGGCGGGCCGAAGGTGAGAGCGGGAATCGAGGAAACGTAAGGAGGAACGAATAATGGACGTCTAGATCACCATAGTTCGAAGCCCCCAGCGAAGATCTTTATGGCGGCCTTCTGGATKGCCCCTCACGGAACCCCCCTCAAGAAGATCTGAAAAGACAGAACGATGCCCATGAGACGGACCTCACGCTAGCACCGATACCCCGCGCCTCGCAAGCTTTGTCCTCGCAATCCTTCGCCGTGGAGTTTGCCTAAAAACAACCGTCCAAATTGCCAGGTTTGTCGAGGGCCTCACGCTCTGCCACTGACTCGCYGGGCCACACCGGTAAATATCTCGTCCCCTGCTCGGATACCCGGGATGAATGTTTCATCATGCGACCACTGTTTGCGCAGGTAGCAGACTAGATCAAAGTTCTGGTTCCACCTTGAACGCCGTCCCCTTAGAACACGTTTGAGGTCGTCGTGCGATAACTCTCCGTACCAGCCAGGGCGTACGACGGGTATGCCTTGCCGGGGAGAGGCCCGATGCCGTCCGCCAGGAGCATGGGACGTGTCCATTCAGGGTGGGCGGCCGTAGCCCGCTGACTTTGGGGTTTGTATTGAGGAGGTACGTTGGGCTCGTTGCTTGGTCCTGGTGGTTGGACGTGGAGGATCATGGGTCGTGGCTGACCCGTCCATGTCATGGCAGGGCGACGTCAAAGTAGGTACGGCGTGGCGTCTTGAGTTTGTGGTCGGCTACTGCTGGGGGTTGGGCCGCGAAGGGCCCTGGAACGCGGCAGACGCGGCACCTACAGGAAGATCTGAGTTCTCACGCAAAGGTCTTCCAGAAGCAGGTGCCGCGTCCGTGTCTGTAGTGTCCCCCATGTTGTGGCTTGAG
>NZ_MAQZ01000126.1:0-11996 GCF_001756285.1 Frankia sp. CgMI4 | reverse complement strand
CCCGCACCCACGGGCCGCGGTCGGTCTCGATCCCGACCACGACCTGCTCCGGGCCGGCGTCCTCGGCCAGGTGCCGCCCGATCAGCGCGTGCAGCCGGGCGATCCCGGCCACGCCCTCCGGCAGCCGGCCCTTCGCCAGTCGCCGACCCGTCTCGTCCTGCACCTCCACATCGTGGTGGTCCTGCGCCCAGTCGTCACCGACGAACAGCATCCGGGTCTCCCGTCTCTCGGCACCAGGYCCRGCAGCCTCCAGGAGATCCACCACGCCCTAATGGTCAAGTGCTCACGCCACGATCAGCGGGCWCGACATCCCATCTGTGGTCCGCTCTCCCGACCACCGGCAGGGGCACGGTCTGACCTTAGGACTCGTCCTGCGTCCAGGGGCCTCRAGTGCTCACCTGCTGGCGGCTACCGGAACCGAGCCTGCCTCACGGCTGCCCGGTATGTCCCATTAGGGGCCAGCCTTTGCTCTGAACCCCCGGCACGTACCGTGATCAGATCACGGCCGCTGCCATCGCTGCCCAGGTCGAACGGTCCGAGCGCGCCGATGTCGTCGCCGCGACCGGCGCGCAGGACGACCGCCCCGGCACCGTCGCCGAAGATGACCGCGTCCGAGCGGTTGGTCGGATCGACTATCGACGAATACGTCTCGGCGCCCACGACGAGGACCCGCTCGGCCGTCTCGGCGGCGATCAGACCGGACGCGGTCGCCAAGGCGTAGAGAAAGCCACTGCACACCGCGGCCACGTCGAAGGCGGCCACCCCGCCGAGGCCGAGTTTGGAAGCGACGGTCGGGCCGGTCGCCGGGCAGGGCCGGTCAGGCGTCGTCGTGGCGAGCACGAGCGCGTCGACACTGTCRGTGTCCGCGCATTTCATGGCTTTCTGTGCCGCGTAGACCGCCAGGTCCGACGTCGCCATGCCCGGCACCGCGAAATGCCGGGAGACGATCCCCGTTCGCGACCTTATCCACTCGTCCGTCGTGTCCAACCGGCCGGCCAGCTCGTCGTTGTGTACCACCCGCGGCGGCAGGTAGCTGCCGATACCGGCAATCACCGCCGACGCCGTCACAGTGGTCGCCTGCCCTCGGCACTGTTCCGACGCTTGCCATGCGCCTCGGTCTCGACCATTGAAAATCGCCCTCCTTGGTATCCGCACAGGACCGGCCAGGCAGCCGTGGCACCGTTGCGGAGAGCAATCTTCCGCAATCCGCTAACGTGCGCCTATTACGACGCCTGTGAATCGGGCCCGGCCCTCTGCTGGACACCAAAGATCGATGATAGTCGCGGCGGCCGTCTCCCTTAATTCGGCGCCAGACGCAGGTCGTCGTGGCCGCTCATCTTCCCGGTCTTCGTGACAAGGCTGGGTCGCGCCGCCGCGATAGAGCCATAGTAGGAGCGCCCTGTTGTTTCTCGATCGTGTAACCTTGTAACCTGACTTGGCTCAAGTTAGTGCGGTCCTCCCGACGGCTGGTGGATCTTGTCGCGGGCGTCGCGGAGGTCGTCGGGTAGCGGGTGGGCGGCCGTGAGGGTGTGTTCGCCGGCCTGGATCTCGACGGTGCGGTAGCGGCGTACGGTGCTGACGAACCGGCGGATCGACCAGCCGGTGGCCTGCTCGACGAGGCGGGAGATCGCGAGGGCCGCGAACACGATCGTCAGGTGGGCCTCGATCGACTCGTGTTTGTGTGGTAGATCGGCCGGGCGGCGAGGTCGCTCTTCGACATCCGCAACGACTTCTCGATGTTGTAGAGCCGGTGGTAGGAATCGAGGACGAACTCGGGTGTCGGGTCGGGCAGGTTGGTGATGTAGCCCTCGAAACCCGGCCAGGGCCCGTGCCCGGGTTTCGAGGGTTCGGTTGACGGACTTGTCCGCGCCGGTGAGGCGGACGAACCGGTCGCGCTTGACCGGGATCTTCCCGGCGACGGCCTTCTCGGCCTTGGCGACCTGCTCGTCGATCCCGCGCAGGGTGCGCCGCGCACGGTGAGCCTTGTACTGGTAGTAGATGACCTGGCCAGAGGGCGACGCTGGTCGGTCGCGCCGGCGGGCCAGGGCTGGGTGAAGATCTGGCCGTCGGGGATGTCCTCGCCGGGATGGTTGCGCCGCCACGCGGCGACGATGTAGGGAACCTCAGGGAGCTTCATGCCGAGTATGAAGGAGAGGCCTTCGGCCTCGATMGCCTTGCGGTTCGCCTCGGAGATCATGCCGGCGTCGGCGACCATGGTGACGTCGGGCAGCTGGTGGGCGGCCATGAACGCCCGGATCACGGGCAGCATCGTGTGGGTCTCGGCCTTGTTCCCCTCGAACGCGTCGACCATGAGCGGGAAGCCTGAGGCGTCGGTGAGCAGCCCGATCGTGATCTGCGGTTTCAGGCGGCGTTCCTTCGATTAGCCCGGCTCGCGGAACCCGTCGCCCTCGTCGGTCTCGAAGTAGAGCGTGGAGACGTCGTAGCGCAGCAGCGACGCCGGTCCCAGCGCCGCGTGCGCCGCGGCCCGGCGCGACAGTGACTGCCGCCAGGCGTCGATCCCGTAGACCGGCAGCCGCCGCTTGACCGTCGCATAGGAGGCCGGCTCGATCCCGGTCTCCTCCAGGACCCGCAGGCTGTCCTGCTTGGACGTCGGCTCGATGATCCGCGCCAGCACGAGGTGGCGGAACACCTCGTCGCCCTCGGCCGCCTCGCTGAACCCCAGCAGGTCGTAGGCACGACTGAGCGCGTCCCACAGCGCGGCGGACCGCGTCGACGTGATCGGCAGCGGCCCACCCGCAGGTGGCGCGTCGTCCAGGCCCAGGTCAAGCTCGCCCTGGCCGCGGGCCAGCGGCTGCCGCGCCACCGCGCGCAACGCCTCGAGCGCCGCGTCGTCGTGCGCCGAGCCGATGTGCTCCAGCTCCAACGAGCCCCCGCGCGACGAGTACACGATCTGCACCGCCCGCGCCCCGGACTTCGTCTTCACCGTCCGCAACTACAGAGAAACCCGGCCCAGCGTAGAGCCGACGTGTTAGTGCGGACTTTTCACCACCTAGCGACACAACACCGCAGGTCACARACCTGAAATCTTGTTAAAGCGATCAACGTGAGTCAAGTCAGGGCCGGGGCGCGGTGCCGCGATAGAGCCATAGTAGGAGCGCCTTGTTGTCTCTCGATCGTGTAAGCCTGGCGACCGCGGAGCGGGAGCCGCGCATCTCGCACGCAGGAGGGAACAGAGAATGGTGCTCGCAGGGCGCGTCGAGAGCGTCGGTTTTCTGGGCACGGGTTCTAGTCTACCGAGGCGCCGAGTCTCAAACGCGGACGTGGCCGATGTGCTCAATGTCCAGGAGAACTGGATCGAGGCCCGGACAGGTGTCCGGGAACGGCGTTTCGTCGCAGGCGAGAGCAATACTGATCTCGCTGTGGGGGCTGCGGCGATGGCCATCGAGGAGGCCGGCGTCGCCGCCGCCGCGATCGACGCTGTGATCGTTGCAACATCCACACCCGACCGCTTCATACCGCCGACAGCTCCGATGGTGCAGGCGAGGCTCGGCGTTCGAGGCGCGGTTTCGTTTGATGTCAATGCGGCATGCGCGGGCTTCCTGTACAGCATCGAGATCGCGCGATCGCTCATACTTTCTCGGACGATCCGCGGACACGCGCTCGTGATCGACAGCGATGCGTACTCGCGTGTGCTGGATCCGGCCGACCGGSAGACGTACGCGATTTTCGGAGATGGCGCGGGTGCCGCCGTTCTCGGCTTCTCGACGTCCGGTCGCGGGATCCTCGGCAGCCGATTCAAAACAGACGGCGACCTGGCCGAGATCGCCGTCGGTGGCCCACGACTGCCGCTTTCGCACGAGCAGATCGACAGTGGTGAACACTACGCAAAGATGGTCGGCCACAAGGTGGCTTCGGTCGTTCGCGCCGAGTTTCCCGTGATGGTCAGAGAGGTCATCGAGGAGCATGATCTGACGCTGGACGAGATCGATCATGTCGTGTGTCACCAGGCGAACCCGCGGCTCGTCCAGGAGTGCGCCCTGAGCGCGGGGTTCTCGCCGAAACAGCTGGTGGTGATCGGTGATCGCCTCGGGAACACGGCGGCCGCTTCAGTCCCGATCGGACTGAACACCGCGGTACGCGATGGTCGTATCCACTCCGGCGACACGGTTCTGATGATGTCCTTTGGCGCGGGAATGACCTGGGGATGGTCGCTGGTCACGTGGTGACCGGAAACGGCCCGTAACCCGGAACGAGAGGGGAGCAGCAAGGTGGATATGGCGTGGAAGTCGTCCCAACTGAAACTCAGAGGAAACTTCTTCGATTTTGGGAAGTCCGCCGTGGCGATTAGCAGCCAGGCCCGTGACCGCGACAGCTCCTTCGACCGCGCGCTGTGGGGCGAGCTTGCTCGGAGCCGTTTCTGGCACGTGGCCGTTCCTACGGAGTTGGGCGGCGACGGCGGAGACCTTGCCGACTACATGGCGGCCCTGGAGGGGCTCACCCTCGGCTCGAACGATCCGGGGTTCCTGGTGTCCGTCGGGGCGCACGGCGCCGTTATCCAGCTGTTGCTCCGGTACGGCACCCCAGAGCAGCAGCGACGCTACCTGCCCGGTCTGATGGCCGGCCAGGTGGGCGCGACGGCCGCCACCGAACCGACCGGCGGCTCGCATGTCGCGGCGGTCCGCACGACCGCGCGGCCGGTTGCCGACGGCCAGTACGAGCTCAGTGGCCACAAGTGCCACATCACCAACGCGCCAGAGGCCGACGTCGTAGTGATCGTCGGGCGGGTGGCCGGCGTCGGGAAGCGCGACATCACGCTCTTCCTGATCGAGCGCGGCCAGCCCGGCGTCGAGTTCGGCGTGAACGAGGATCTGATCGGCCTGCGCACCAGCCCGCTCGGGCCTATCCGGATGCGGGACGCGTCGGTCGACACAGAAAGCGTTCTGGGCGGGGTCGGCGGCGGCATGGCGATCCTGCACTGGTGCCTCGCGCTCGACCGGCTGAGCTTCGGAATTATCGCGGCCGCGCACATGGAATCCCTGCTGCCCGTCGCGCTCGACCGTGCGAATACGCGCGAGGCATTCGGGACGAYGATCTCAGAGCACCAGTACATCCAGGATAAGCTGGTGCGGACGAAGGTGGCGGTCGAGGCATCCCGCGCGTTGTCCTATGTGACGCTCGATGCATTGCGGTGCCAGGACCCGCGGGCGGGGACATTGGCCTCCTGTACAAAGCTGCTGTCCRCTCAGGGCATTGTCGAGGCCGGGCTGGAGATCGTGCAGCTCTTCGGGCATCTGGGCTGTGACCGTGAGGTCGGAATCGAGCGGCACCTTCGTGACGCCGCCGCGTTCCGCATCGCCGGCGGCACGGATGAGATGCAGAAGAAGAATATCTTCAGCCAGTTGGGGCGGGAGTATGGCGACAATTGGCTGAGGGCCGGCTCGGAAGTCTGACAGACGGAGGTGTCGAACCATGACCAGGACCCTGGCGGCGACAGTGACGAAAGAAGTGTCACCGGCCGACTCCGCCGAACGGTGGGGAAACAGTGGACTCGACGTGCTCTCCACGCCGGCGATCCTCGGCGAGATCGAGCGAATGTGTGATGCGGTCATGAAGCCGCGTCTTGCCGACGGTGAGATGACGGTAGGTGTCTCAGTGACGATGCGCCACCGGCTGCCCGTTCGAGTGGGTAAGCACGTGGAGTACCGGGTGACCGCCGGCGACTTCGCCAGGAAGATGGACTTCTCCTTCGAGGTCAGAAACCTCGACGACGAAATTGTGTGCGATGGCACCCACAGGCGGGCGGTAATCATCAGTGCGGACTTCATGCGTCGCCTTGCCGGCTCGACGCCCTAGTTTTCCGCTCCGAGACTCGAAGGAGACTTCGATGACTGTCATGGCGCCGGACCTGCTTCATCTCACGTTCTGGGACTCCCCGCAGGAGGAGRGGAACGAGGTCTTCGCCCGACTGCGATCCGAGAAGCAGCCAGTTTTCTGCCCGACGCCGGACGGCGCTGGGTTCTATGCTCTCACCCGGCATGCTGACATCAGCATCGCGAGTAGCAACCCCGCCGACTTCAGCTCGGAACCGGTCGCGACGAGTCTGGACGACCTGCCTGAGGAGGTCCAGGAGTTCRCCGGCTCCATCATCAGCCTCGATGCCCCCAGGCATACTCGTCTGCGTCGTATCGCGGCCCGGGTGTTCACCCCTCGGATGGTCACCGACATGACTGCCGCAGTCGGGGAAATCGCCGAGAGAATCGTCGATGATCTCGAGGACGCGCGGACGTGCGACTTCGTCGAGACCGTGGCGGCACCGATGCCCATGCGGGTGATGCGGCTGATTCTAGGCGTTCCAGAGGAGCTGGAGAAGGATCTCTTCAACCTGACCGACATGATTCTCGCGGCCGGCGACCCGGAGTATTCCGAGGTGGCCGGCGGCGGCCGCGCGGAGACGCTGGTGCGAAAGTACCGGCAACTGCATGCTCTGATGCATCAGCTTGCCGAGGAGCGCCRCCAGGATCCGCGTGACGACCTCATCACAAGGTTGATCAACGCCAATGTGGACGGGGACCACCTGACGCGCGATGAGCTAGGCAAGTTCTTCACCCTGCTTATCGTCGCCGGCGCCGAGACCGCGCGCAATGCGCTGTCCCACGCCCTCGCGCTGCTCACGGAGCACCCCGAGCAGCGCTCGACGCTGCTCGGGGATCTCCCGGGGCGGCTGCCAGGCGCGGTCGAAGAGGTGATCCGCTACGCGACGCCGACCACCTGGATGCGCAGGACGCTGGTCCGACCGGCCGAGCTGTCGGGGAACGTCTACCAGCCGGGCGATCGAGTGGTGATGTTCTACAATTCGGCGAATCGGGACGCCGCGGTGTTCGACGCGCCGGACAGGTTTGACATCACCCGTGATCCGAATCCGCACCTCGGATTTGGCGGCCCTGGGCCGCACTGGTGTCTGGGCGCGCATCTCGCGCGTCATGAGATCACCATCATGCTCAAGGAGCTTCTGACCAGACTGCCAAACGTCCACGTCAGCGGYCCGGCCGTTCGCCAGCGGTCCAGTTTCTCGAATGGCATCAAAGAACTGCCGTGCTCATTCTAGTGTCCTGAGTCGTAGATTCGTGGGCGGATAGAATGGGCTGGTGCCTGGCCCGAGCGCGGAACCCATCGAGTTGTCGGCTGCCGAGCGTGCGGTGCTGGAAGGGTGGGCTCGGCGGCGCACGACCGCGCAGGCGCTGGCGTTGCGCTCGCGGATAGTGCTGGCCTGCGCGGAGGGTGGGACGAACGCGGGGATCGCGACCGAGTTCGGGATCACGCGGGGGACGGTCGCGAAGTGGCGGAGCCGGTTCGCGGTCGACCGGTTGGAGGGCCTGTCGGACGAGGCGCGTCCAGGGGCGCCRCGCAAGGTCACCGACGCGCAGGTCGAGGCGGTGATCGGAAGGACGTTGGAGGAGAAGCCACCGAACGGTGACACCCACTGGTCGTCGCGGTCGATGGCGAGGGCCAGCGGGTTGTCGCAGTCGACGGTGTCGCGGATGTGGCGGGCGTTCGGGTTGAAACCGCACCTGGTCGAGACCTGGAAGCTGTCCACCGACCCGCTGTTCGTGGACAAGGTCCGTGACGTGGTCGGGGTCTACCTGGACCCGCCGGAGAAGGCGATCGTGCTCTGCGTCGACGAGARATCCCAGGTGCAGGCGCTGGACCGTACCGCACCGGTGCTGCCGCTGATGCCGGGTACGCCGGAGCGGATGACCCACGACTACGTCCGCCACGGCACGACGAGCCTGTTCGCCGCCCTCGACCCGACGTCGGGGGCGGTGATCGCGCAGACCTACCGGCGGCACCGCCATCAGGAGTTCCTGCGTTTCCTCAAACTGATCGACTGCTCGGTCCCGAAGGGCTACGACCTGCACCTGGTCCTGGACAACTACACCACCCACAAGACCCCGGCGGTGAAGAACTGGCTGCTGCGCCACCCCCGCTTCCACCTGCACCTTCGCMGCGGCGACATCGAGGCGTTCCTGAACCGGCTGGCCTACCTGGAGTCGATCGGTACGATCACCGGCGACGCGCGGATCCGCACCTGCCGCGAGGTCCGCACGGTGCTGACCCGGATCCGCGCGCTCGGCCTGACCCGCCCCGGCGGGCTCGCGAGCGGACTCGGGGACGACTTCGCCGTCCACCGCGACGACATCCCCGCCCAGCCGGAGCCCGCCGAGCCGCACCGCGACCTCCCCCCGGAGATCATGCGGCAGGTCTGCGACCAGCTCGACAGCCTCACCTCGGCGGAGATGCGCACCGCGTTCTCGCTCGCGATCGACACCGGCCGCCGCCCCGAGGAGATCGCCGCCCTCGGCTTCGACTGCCTGACCCGCGATGCCGACGGTGCGCCGCTGCTCATCTACACCAACCACAAAGGTCACCGGCTCGGCCGACGCCTCCCGATCGGCGAGAACACCGCCGACCTGGTCGTCACCCAGCAACGGCGGGTTCGCGGCCGTTTCCCGGACACCCCGATCRCCGAACTCGCGCTGCTGCCGACCGACCGGCGCAACCCCGCCGGCCGCCGGCCGATCACCGCGTTCAGCCTGTCGTTCCACCACCGGACCTGGGTCAGCCGGATGCCGACCCTGACCACCAGCGACGGAGTCGAGTTCGACAGGAGCAGGATCGTGCTCTACGCCTACCGGCACACCTACGCCCAGCGGCACGCGGACGCCGGCGTCCCGATCGACGTGCTGCGCGAGCTGATGGACCACCGCAAGTTCGACACCACCCGGCAGTACTACCGCGTCGGCGAACAGCGCCGCCGCGAGGCCGTCGACCGGCTCACCGCCCTGCAGTTCGACCGGCACGGCAACCGCGTCTGGCAACAGGCCCAAGCCCTCCTCGACACCGCCCACGCCCGCCGGGCCATCGGCGAGGTCGCCGTTCCGTTCGGGATCTGCGCCGAGCCGTCTAACGTCACCGCCGGCGGCCAGGCCTGCCCCTACCGGTTCCGCTGCGCCGGCTGCGACCACTTCCGCACCGACGTCTCCTACCTGCCCGAGCTGACCAGCTACCTCGACGACCTGCTGCGCACCCGCGAACGGCTCCTCGCCGCCGCGGACGTCGACGACTGGGCGAGAGCCGAGGCCATGCCCTCCGACGAGGAGATCACCCGCATCCGCCGGCTGATCGGCCGTGTCAGCGCCCGCCTCGACGAGCTCACCGCGCCCGAACGCACCCAGATCGACGACGCCGTCGCGACCGTTCGCCGGCACCGCGCCGCGCTGCTCGGCATGCCCCGCCTGCGCGCCGGAGCCGTCCCCACCGGCCAGGCGACGCCATGACCACCCCGCGCACCGCGGCCATGGCCCAGGGCCGGCGCGCGGACACCGACCGGCGCCGCCAGCGCGTCCAGACCGCCCTCACCAGCGCCCACGCCGCCGGCAAGGAGATCACCATCAGCGGCATCGCCCGCGCCGCCGGCGTCGACCGGACCTTCCTCTACCGGCACCGCGACCTGCTCGAACAGGCCCACGCCCTCGAAGCCCAGCCCGCCCCCAACCCCAGCGCCGGACCCACCGTGACCCGAGCGTCCCTGCAGGCCGACCTACTCGCCGCCCACGAACGCGCCATCCGCCTCGCCACCCGCATCCACCAACTCGAAAACCGCCTGTCCGGCACCCTCGGTGAACAGACCTGGCGCGAGTCCGGACTCGGCGCACCCGCCGACATCGACACACTCAACGCACGAATCATGAACCTCGAGCAGCACGTCGTCGACCTACGCCTCCAACTCGCCGAACGCGACCAGGACCTCACCGCCGCCCGGCAAGCGAACCGCGAAATGATAACCCGCATCAACACCCCGCCGACGAGCCGATAAAAACCCCGGCGCGTCACCCTTGCACCACACCTGTTGCAGAACATACCTTCAAGTCAACAGCCCCTGAGCTGCGCAAACGCAGAGATCAGGCGCCCGGACCAGCGTCCGACCCCCAGAGAAACGCCGCCACTCCACCCTGCGCTACCAAACCCCCGAACAGGCCGAAAACCTCTACCACGCGACTATCGCAACTATTGCGGACGCCGCATAAGAAGGATAAGGTCCCTACTATGCAGGTGTCCGAGAAACGGGGCTCACCTCAGGCCACGGCACGTCGGCATAACGAAGACGTCACCATAAGACGCGCTGCACACCCAGGACGACACCGCGACCTGGCTCGTCGACCACGGAGCGCACTACCTGCTGATTGTGGAGGCGAACCGGCCGACGCTGCTGGCCCAGCTGGCGACCCTGCGCTGGACGAAGGTCCGCACCACGTCGCGGACGAGAAGCCGCGGCCACGGCCGCGTCGAACGCCGGACCGTGCAGGCCACCGAGGTCCGCGCCGGGATCGGCTTCCCCCACGCGGTCCAGTCCGTCCGGATCATCCGCCACCGCCGGCCCCTGGCCCGGCGGCCCAGCCACAGCCGAAACCGTCCACGCGGTCACCAGCCTGCCCACGCACCACGCCAGCCCGAGGCTGCTCGCCGAACTCGCCCAAGCGCACTGGGCCATCGAGAACCGCCTCCACTGGGTCCGCGATGTCACCTACGACGAGGACAGACACCGCGCCCGCACCGGAAACGCGCCGCAGGTCATGACCAGCCTCCGCAACCTCGCGATCACCATCCTGCGCCTTACCGGCGCGAAGAACATCGCGAAGGCCCTACGCCACCACGCCCGCCACCCCGAACGACCCCTCGAAACAATCAAGAAGGCCGGTTGCTAACCARCAACTTTGCCGCCGCCCTGGGCCCCCACCCGCTCGTCACCAGCGCTTCGGCCGGCAGGTCGAACAACCTGCGCCACGGGCCGTGACCCTTGGCCATCCAGCTGGCAGACTTGGGCCATGCATTTGGTGGGTGCTGACGAGGTGCAGCAGGCCGTGGCCGAGATGGTGCGGGTACTGGCCCCTCATGACGAAATCGACTGGCACATACCCGCGGGTTCCCTGGAGTGGACCTGCTGGACTACCGCTGCGCACGTGGTCCACGACCTCGCGGCTTATGCTGTACAGCTCACAGCCCAGAGCGACGAGAAATACCTGCCCTTTGACCTGACAGTTCGGCCGGGCGCGTCGCCGCGACAGATTTTGCGACTGGCTAGGGTGTGCGGCTGTCTGCTCGGCGCGGCGGTGTCGGGAGCCGCGCCGGAGGTCCGCTCCTGGCACTGGGGGGCCACCGATCCCAGCGGCTTCGCCGCGCTGGGYGTCTGCGAGACCCTGGTCCACACCTACGACATTACCCAGGGTCTGGAAATCGCGTGGTCGCCTCCCGAGCCGCTGAGCGTCGCCATCCTCGGACGGCTTTTCCCTGACGCTCCGGAAGGTGACCCGTCCCGGGCACTGTTGTGGTGCACGGGACGGATTGACCTCCCTGGCCGACCCCGCGTCACCTCTTGGGTTCTGAGGACCGCCGTCGCCTGACTCGATGCGGGTGTCCTGTTTCCGCGCGCTAAGTGGTTGAGCCTGGAAGTCCTTTGGGGGTGCAGTGATCAGCTGGGTTCGGTGGGGAGGTGGACGGTGCAGGCGGTGTCGAGGGCGTCCTGGGGGCTACCGGCGAGGTAGCCGGTGAGCAGGGCGGCTTCCTGGTAGCGGTTGTGGGCGGCGGAGTAGATCGCGAAGCCGAACGAGTGGGCTGACCCGCCGTAGCGCAACCGGCACAGGGGGATCTCCTCGCCGTCGKGCAGGACGCCGGCGACGTAGGCGAACGCGCCACGGTAGGTGACCTCGGTGCGGGCGAGTTGCGGCCAGCGYTGCTCCGCATGATCGAGCAGGCGCAGCCGGATCGAGGACGTCGTGGACTCGGGGATCACCGTCATGCCCACCAGTCTGCCGGCACCCGGCAGATCGCTACGATCATCCCGCCGTCGCCKTGGACGCCCACCCCGCCTGCTCCCGGAGTGCGTGATGCCGTCACCCCGCGTTGCCGTACCCATAGACCTGACCGCGAGCGAACGCAGACGGCTCAAGGCCCGCGTGAACGGGCGCAGGACGCCGTAC